>JAFOYD010000025.1 GCA_017391545.1 Lachnospiraceae bacterium | reverse complement strand
GCTTTACAGGCCTGCGTTCCTGAATAATCAAACTCGCAAGCCTGCCCGATAATAATTGGTCCCGAACCGATGATAAGTACTTTATGAATGTCTGTTCTCTTTGGCATGTATGAGGTTCCTCCTAAATTCTTTATAATATAAAAAATGGTACAATATATTTCACAAAATATTGTACCATTACATGCTAAATCATGTCAATTCAGAAAACATAAGTAGATCTTCCACTACTCATGCATCTCGTAATTGACATCCTCATCAATTAATTCTATCATTTTGTCGGCAATCACAGGATCGAACTGAGTCCCTTTTCCTTTTTCAATTTCCTGACGCACAACTTCCTGCGGCAATGCACCACGATAACTTCTGGTAGAAGTCATCGCATCATACGCGTCCGCCACTGCAATGATCCTGGCAAGCTCCGGAATTTCCTCTCCTTTTAGGCGATCCGGGTATCCCGTTCCATCATAGCGCTCATGATGCCATTTTGCTCCGACAGTAATATCATCAATGAGTGTAATCGTTACCAGAATTTCCTCGCCTAAGTCCGGATGCCCTTTAATGACTGCAAACTCCTCATCCGTCAGGCGCCCCGTTTTATTCAGGATCCCATCAGGCACTCCGATTTTTCCGATATCATGAAGGAGCCCCACATAATAATTTTTCTTCTGCTCTTCCTTGCTCTTACCAAGCTTTTTGGACAGCTTCCAGGTATACTCTGCAACTCTTCTGGAATGCCCGCTCGTATAACTGTCCTTTGCATCAATCGCACCAGATAATGTCCAGATTACCTCCGATGACAGCTGTTCCATCTTTGACAGTTTTTCTTTCAAATCCCGAATCTCTTTCGCCTGCTGTTCATTGATTCTCTTAAGTTCATCCGCATCCATATGTTTCAAACCTTCCTAAGTATTCCATAACAGTTATGCATTCTCATCGTTAGTTACATTGTATCATAAGCAACAGCGTTTGCAAACCCAAAAACGACCTAACAATTGTCATTTTTAATTATTTTTTCGGTGTATTTACGTTCCATGTCATGCCTGATTTTTCTGTTCTCAACCGTATCAAAGATGATGGAAAAGTCATAATCTTCCGGGTACAGTTCTGCAGCCGCCACCTGAAGCTTCACCCGCTTGTGGTTGATCCAGATCTTTTTATCAGGCAGCTGCACGCGCAAAACACCCTTTTCATTGACCGGCTCACATACAATAGCAAGCTTTTTGTCCGGGTAGATCATGACGCTGTCGCCAAGTCGAAATTTCTCCGTAAGCTTTGTCTGGTTCTTCGTCTTTTTGATCTTCGTCGTTTTGCTGCCTGTCTTTTTCTCGATCACAGTATCTTCCTTCTGGAAATGATACATGCCGACTGCCTCCTCACCATATGCAGCCCTGATTGCTGACCTAAGCATTTCGTTTGGCATTCCCAGTCTGTCTGCGATATAAAAGGCGCAGCTCTCGCCAGCTTCCCCGATGACCATGCGATAGGTCGGTCGAAGTGTCTCCTTATCAAAAGTCATCCTTGCATTGATGATGTCCTGTGCCTGCTCTGCATATTCCTTCACCTCAGGGTAATGTGTCGTCACAAGAAACATAGCACCACTTTTTCGAAGCTCCTCCAGCGTCGCGATCGCAATTCCCATGCCTTCTGCCGGATCTGTTCCGGAGCCAAGCTCATCCATGATCACAAAGCTTTCACTGTTGATCTCACGCAATACCTCCAGCACATTTTTGATATGGGCTGAAAAGGTAGACAGATTCTCCGCAATATTCTGGCCATCTCCGATATCACAGAGATATGCACTGTTCATACATATATCAGCCTCCCTGCATGTGACATGCAATCCGCACTGCGCCATCAGGCAGTTGAGCATGACGGTCTTGATCGCGACAGTCTTTCCCCCGGTATTGGGCCCTGTGATGATGATTCCCCTCGCATTTGTACCGATTTCAAACTGAAGCGGTACATTTACCTCTTTGTCCATCAGTGGATGCCTTGCATCCTTTAACAAGATCCTGCGCTCCGTATTGATCATCGGTTCCGTACAGTCCAGATCAGCACTCAGCTTTCCCTTTGAAAAAATAAAATCAAGTTTTTCAATCATCCTGACATTTTCATTCATTACCTCGACCGCCGAAGCAACCATAGCAGTCAGGGTATAGAGAATGCGATACACCTCATTCTCCTCACTGATCTTCAGTAACTGCAGTTCTTCATAGCACTTTGCAGCGCTTGTCGGTTCGATGAACAATGTATTTCCTGTAGCAGATTTGTCAATGACGCTTCCTGATACTTTGAATTTGTACTCTTTCTTCACCGGGACACAAATCCTTCCATTTCGGAAGGTGCAGAACTGCTCTGCCATACATTCCTTGTTCGCGCGCATCGTCTGCTCCGCTTTCTGTTTCATGCGCTCCTCACATTTTACCATCTCGCTGCGTATCTGGCTAAGCTCCTTTGAAGCGTAATCATCGACTTCATCACCTCTGATCTGTCTGCTGATTTCTTCCCGCAGATCATCCAGCACATCCAGATTTTCCTCATAAAAAGCGATCGGATTGTTGTACATCTTTCCCCTCGCCAGATAGTCCTTCAGACGTTTCAGCAGCACAAGTACCTTTTCCACCCGTTCCAACTGATACGGTGTCAAACAGTCTCCCTTATCCGCAATCACCAGAATTTCCTTGATCTCATCAAGGCTCTGCAAAGGTGGCGCTCCGAACCTGTCAATCATATCCCTGCTGTCCGTCGTGTCCTTGAGCTGTCTTCGCAGCTCACTCTCGTTCAGATAAAAGGTCATTTCCTTTATTTTTTGCTTTGCCGATTCTGTAACCGCCAGGTTCATCCATATTTCTTTTACTTTATCAAATTCAATCTGTTTTTCTATATTCATTGTAAAAATCTCCTTATTTGTTCAAATACTGCCTTACAACGCAAAAAGACCATGGCTGCCCTAAGAGCATACAATACCATGGTCTTTTAGGATGTCTTTGATCGGGCAGGCATGCCCGCTGCGCCGGACCCATGCAGCATTGCTGCTGATTTCCTCATGGGTCCGTGTGCATAAAAAGCATGACCTGACAGCCATGCTTTTTATTATCATTGATCTATTGGTTCAGTGCATTTTGTCACTGCACCGAGCCTACCATCATATGAAGCAATTGTAAGGCGAAAAATGGGCAGACTTTTAGCCTAAAAAAGTTACCCTGCAATATTTATTTTGCGTTTTTCTCCATTACAAATGCAATTAACATACAAAATCCTCCGAAACATTTATTTTATGGTTTGAGGTAACTGATCAGCAGGTCTGTGCATTTACTGCACGGACCGTGAAAAAACATAGATTTAGCAGGAACAAATCCATCACCGAAGGTGATTTTACATGGATTTGTTCTCGTAACTATGAAGATACTGAATAGTTACGGTTTGAGTATACAGACAAAAGTGG
>JAFOYD010000024.1 GCA_017391545.1 Lachnospiraceae bacterium | reverse complement strand
CTAATCATAATTAAAGCTCCAGATTGGATCTCTCTGCAATGGCAGACACACACATTTGAGTGTTGACAGTCTCTGTTCCCTCTACCGTAATCGCTGCAGCAGCCTGTCCCAGCTTTGCCATTTTTCTGATATCCATATGTTTCATATAACCCAATGTCACACCTGCCACAAAAGCATCTCCTGCACCTAATGTGCCCTCCATGTCAGGGTTTGGACCCGTCAGCATGAACTGCTCATCATAACATCCACAGTACACACCTTCCTTGCCCGCATCAACAAAGACATTTTTAACACCATGCTCAAGAATAATATCGACTGCCCGCTCAAGCGTGTCTTTGTCTTTAATAGAAATACCACTAAGGACTTCTGCCTCCGCTTTATTTGCAATCACAACACTCAGCTGACCAAGCACCGGAACCAGCTTCTCTGCCATTTTTGCTGATATGCATTTTGCAAAGACAGGTGCCTTGCAGTTCTCACAGATATATGCTATCGTTTCCGGCAAAAGATTGGTGTCAAGGACTACCATACGCCCTCTGTTCATCAGCTCGAGCTTTGTTGAAACAAACTCCGGTGTCAGTCTGTCATATATTTTCATGTCTGATACTGCAAATCTTGTCTTTCTGTTTTCATCAGCAATATGCAGATACGTAGCTGTGCTTGCTCCGGTGAGCTTTAACGAATCTGCGATTTCAATTCCAAGCTCATTGCAACTGTCAATGATTTGATGCGCATACGTATCATCTCCAAATGCCGTAACCAGTTTTACATTGACGCCAAGCATTCTTAAGTTATGTGCGATATTTCTACCCACGCCGCCAAGGGAATAAGCTACCGTTCCCTGACTGTCACCACCTTCCAAAAGTGATTCACTGGGCATTCCACTGATATCAATATTTGCTCCTCCGATAATCGTACAATAGCTTGGACCATTCGTCACATAGCCTTTTCCCAAAATATACCCTTTTTTCATCAGGTTTGAAATATGCACTGCTGCCGATGAACGGGCAATCCCTGCCTTTGCTGCAAGCTCTTCCTGTGAAATCATTGGATTTTCTGTAATCCACTGAAATATCTGTGCCTCTCTATTTGTCATAATATACCTCCCCAGAACCACAACGGAAAATTATGGTAAACTCCATTTCGTTCTTAATATCATATCACCCGCAAAAATTA
Source organism: Lachnospiraceae bacterium (assembly GCA_017391545.1). Lineage (GTDB taxonomy): Bacteria > Bacillota > Clostridia > Lachnospirales > Lachnospiraceae > COE1. The sequence goes on along the minus strand of JAFOYD010000024.1, from coordinate 10,636 downwards.
CTGTCAATTGATTCGTCAATGTTCATAATTTATTCATGACTTTTTGTGTACAAACGACTGACAATTTGTTATAATCAAGTATATTTATATTGATATTTTTTCAAATTATCAAAAATATATTCCGAGGAGGTTTTCATATGAGCAAGAAAAAGGTAGTTGTCGCATTGGGACATGATGCGCTTGGTTCTACAATCCATGAACAGCTTGATGCTGTAAAAAATACGGCAAAGGCCCTTGCTGATTTAGTCGAAGCGGACTATCAGCTTACCATCACACACAGCAACGGTCCACAGGTAAGTATGATTCATAAGGCCATGACAGAGCTTCGCCGTATCTATATTGACTATACTCCTGCGCCGATGTGCGTATGTTCTGCCATGAGTCAGGGGTATGTAGGATATGATATTCAGAATTCACTCAAGTCAGAGCTTTTACGCCGCGGTATCTCGAAGCCGGTAAGTACGATCCTGACGCAGGTAACTGTTGATCCCTATGATGTATCATTCTATGAGCCGAAAAAGGCAATCGGACGATATATGTCAAAGGAAGATGCTGACATAGAGGTCAACAAAGGAAATTATGTCATTAAGGACGGGGACGGCTACCGCAGGATCGTAGCTGCACCTCAGCCGATTGATATCGTAGAGATTGAAGCCATCAAGGCTCTGGCAGACGCTGATCAGGTCGTTATTGCCTGTGGCGGAGGTGGTATCCCTGTAATCGAACAGCAACATATCCTTAAGGGGGCTTCTGCGGTCATCGAAAAAGACAGTATTGCAGGAAAACTCGCCAGTGACTTGAAGACAGATGAACTGCTGATTCTTACGAGCGTTGATTACGTATACCTGAATTTCGGTAAGGATAATGAGGAACCTATAAAGGCCATGACAGTTGCCGATGCCATGAAATACATTGAGGAGGGACAATTTGGTGAAACGGATATGCTTCCTAAAATCAAGGCTGCCATATCCTATCTGGAAGCTGTTCCGAGCGGAAAGGTCATCATCACATCTCTGAATAAGACTGCCGATGCAATTGATGAAAAGATCGGTACCATCATTACAAAATAAGCAAGCCGGATGCGAATGCATCCGACTTTTATTTTGCGCTGCACACAAGCAACATGGAACCTAAAATAATACCAAAATCAGATATATTATACACGATTGCATTGAACTTTTGTGCGAGCCTTTTACATAGATTATTGTTTATTTTGTCTGTGTTGATCTGAAAGGAGAGGTAATCAACAACATATTTTCTTCTCAAACGGTCATAAGTATTGCTATAGGCACCGCCAAGAATAAGTGCAAGGCCTGTATTTAACAGCTTTTTCCCTTTCATGCTAAGCGTCACCACAAAGATTCCCGTAACAAAGGCACTGAATACCAGTGACAGAATCGCCATAAAATGCTGGTTTTGCTCCCCAATATTCAGCATGGCGCCCTTGTTATGGTACTTTTTAATCACCACTTTTCCATTCAGGCAGGGTGTCACGTCACCTGGCCTTTTCTCTTTTTCGATGCGATATTTTATGATACTGTCTGCCGCAAAAAGTGACACAAGTGTCATAATATATGGCATATCCACCACATCCCTTCTAGCTTTGCCCATCGTTTATTCAAGGCTAACACAGGAGTGGCAGATTGTCAAATGCTTATCTTGCTGTTCCTTCAATCACTGCATTTCCTGCATTTGAATTGTTGGTGGCGTTATTTCCGTTTGTGTTGTTTCCCCTTTTGTTTGCATTATTTGTGCCGTTACCTGTTGTGTTATTTCCATTTGTGTTCGTACCATTGCCAGTTGTATTATTTCCATTTATATTTGTACCGTTCGTGCCATTTCCTGTTGCATTATTTCCATTTGTATTCGTACCGTTTATGCCATTCGTACCTGTCTGTCCGTTATTGTTGGTATTTGCCCATGTTTTGACAGCAAGGCGTTCCTGAAGTCCCATATAGAATTCCTCGACTGCATCGTTGATCTGAAACTGATTGGTCCGCAGAATTGTCACATATTCTGCCACGATTCGTCCCAGATTGCTGTCCGGATTTGCCTCGGCAAACTGCTGGTAATACTGCAGGGACTCCTGGTCGATCACATCCTCTGTCGCACCCTTATAATAGTGGCTGATGCCTGCTGTCTTATCATATCCGCCTGTAATTGCCTGTGTCGCAATTTCCATATAAAGCCGCTCAGCAGCATCCGTCGTCACATTGTCCGGATATTTCTCCAGATGCTGCTCGAACAATAGCGCTCTCTCAAGCATCTCGGAGAGTGTCATGTTGATGACTCTTCTATTTTCCTCATTTGACATCACCATAGACGGTGTATCCGCCTCGAGCTTCATCAGATCCATAAACGCGATCATGTCCTCCGGCATATATTGCCTGCTCTGCTCAAGTCCGGTAAAATCGATATCTCTGATGTCATTGCCAAAGCCGAGAAGTCCTCTGAAGAAATACTCCACATCGCTGACACCTGCACTGACAATATTGGTATTAATATAGTTAATGATATCATTTGGATTTGTGTTCTGATCATTAATCATGGTATCAAAATCAGCATAGTCGCCACCTGCTGTATTTGTCCCCTGACTGGTATTACTTTCACCCGTCTCTGACATCTGCTCTCCTGTCAATGGATCATTGTTTTGATTGTTCTGATTATTTTTCTTATTAAATCCACAGGCCGACATGGACAATACACAAGTCATGCATACCGCCATCAATACTGTTTTTTGAACCAACAATTTTTTCTTTTTCATAAATATTTTCCCTCCATAAAAAACTAGATGATTTTCTTGTTTGTTATAGCATTTCTCGTTTGCGGGAAAATATTCAATAAAATAAAAACTGTTCAAAATTTTGTATCAGAATGTCGCACCGAGTCCTGCCATGAACTCAAACACACCTGCAATGTCAAGCCTTCCAAAGCCCCACTCTCGGTTTGGATATTCCAGAAAATTCTCGCGCCCTGCACCACGTACCAGATAGTTTTTGATATTGACAGAATTGACAAGAATGTCATTTTCTTCTACTACCGCCCACTCAAGGAGCTGTGCACAGCCTCCTGCTGTGATTGCAGCCGACAGGCTTGAACCGGAATGTACTCCAAAGGGTGTGGATACGTTAACGCCCGGAGCTGCCACATCCGGCACGATATAGTTATCTCTGGCATAACCTCTTCCCGAAGAGACAGCGATGCTTTTATTCGTCATCTGATAATTGGCCACCGTCACGACACCATGCACATATCCCGGCTCCGTAATGGTCGTCTGAGGATTCGGTTCCAGGAAGTATGTATCTGATGACAGAAACTGCGTTATGGGAAGCCAGATGTCAAAGCTTCCCCCAATCGTATTTCCTGCGGAATTTACCCGGATACTCCAGATTCCGGCTGTAGGGTCTGTAAAAGCAAATCGAATCAGTTCTGCCCCTGAGGTCTGCTCCACCAGCAAAAAATCAATAATGATTCTAGTCTTCTCAAATACAAATGTAAATTCCTGTGGTATGGAACTTCTGGGATTGTTCCAGCTTATTGTCTCACCACCCGGTGACCGGATGGTGACACTGTAATAATATGGCGCATCGCCCCACAGATCCATGATAAAGCCTGCCTCATTCTCGCCGACTCTCAGCTGCACATCCTGATAAGGCTGGCTGTTTGTGATGTCACCGTGAAAATGATGTGCCGCATTTCCTTCATTTCCTCCCGCCACCACGAACACACGGCTGTTTTTCCTGCCAAGAAAGTCCATATAGGTTCCCAAGGTCCCTGCACCCGTGTGGTCACCTGTGCTGGTTCCGACGCCCAGACAGATGACAAGCGGACTGTACAGTGTGCGCACAAATTTCTGCAGATACTGGATTGCCTGCAGTATATCGGGCTCACAATAGCAGGGTACTCCGGGCGGTATCTTATAGTATTCCCGGATATACTGCTTTGCCTCTTTTAACTTCACCACGACAATATCACAGTCAGGCGCCGCACCTGTGAAAAGCCCGTTCTCGATCACACTACCCGCTGCCAGACTTGCCATAATGCTTCCGTGACCATTGGCATCCGTGCTTGGCACAATATCAGTCGGGTTATCGCTTTGAAGTGCCTCATTGATCCTGTCATTCGTATACTCTGAACCGTATTCAAAGCCTTCCGGCGGTGTTCCTGTCTGTATCGTCTGATCCCATATGGCACGAATGCGGCTTCTCCCCGCATAATCCCGAAATACCGGCTCCTGGTATCGTATGCCTGTATCAATGAAGCCTATGGTAACACGCTTTCCCGTCAGATTCAGTGGTGGTCCCTGTACTGACAAAATACCAGATTCGGACATACTCAATGTATTCAGACTGGCAGTCTGCGACATTCTGATATCACTGTCTCTCCTTCCACCCGCACGCTCGATGTCTACAAGTCCATAGCATTTGGGAATAAAGGAGTAGGTCGCCTGTGTCATACGTGCCTGTGGCACGATATCACGGTTGATGTACATGATGCCCATATCCTCTGTAATTGCATGATAACAATAGTCCACCGGTCTCTCATACTCCGGCGGCAGCACAAAATTCACGATCACATCCACATAATCATTTGATAAAATACGCTCCTTGCAGGTCACTGTATTCTCCTGAAAAAGGTCATTGTTACAGTATATGCTGCAAGGAGCGTATCTATTAATTATATTTCAAAAGGTGTCTTTTTCCCTTCCATGTAATTTTTCGCGCAAACAATGGAATTTTCCACCATGTTTGCAACTGCCTCATCAGTATAGAATGCCGTATGTGGCGTCACAAGCACATTAGAATAGGAACGTAATATTGCAAGCTGCGGATTGTTCAGCGGCTCTCCCATGCGGTTAAAATAGTAAAGACCACTTTCCTGTTCAATAACATCAAGTCCCGCAAAGCCAATCTTCCCGGATTCGATCCCGTCGATCAGCGCTTCTGTGTCAATCAGGGAACCTCTGGCACAGTTGATGATCATCACGCCCTGTTTCATCTTTTCGATTGCATTGGCATCGATCATATGATAATTATCCTCGGTCGCAGGGGCATGGAGCGAGATGATGTCACACTCCGTAAAGATGTGATCAAGGTCTGTATACTCGGCAAGTGACCGCACATCTTCGCTTTCATAAATATCATAGGCAAGCAGCCTGCACCCAAAGCCCTGTAGATGAGCAAGAACAGTCTTTCCAATCTTGCCGGTTCCGATAATCCCCACCGTACAGTCTGGAAGCTCCCTGCCAAGCTTTCCCTTTAAAGTATAGTCCTGCACTGCTGCCCGTTCCATAATATGCTTGATGCGCCGACATCCCATCAGCATCATCATAATCGTATAATCCGCCACACTGGCAGGGGAATAAGTAATGTGAATCACTCCCATACCAATGCTTTTGGCGTAGGCACAGTCGATATGGTCATAGCCAATCGTTCTGGTCGCAATACACTTTACGCCATTTTCATGCCAGCGGTCGATCATTTTGCTGTCAATCACTGTGGTAATGATATCGACCACATCATAGCCCTTTGCCAAATCAAGGTTTTCCATGCAGGGCGTTTCCTTCGTATAGGCCCACTCAATATCATATTTTTGACAAAAGCGCTCAAAATTAGGCAGCTCGTCAAAGTCACGCATACTGTAAACAAATAATTTCATAATCATTTTCTCCCTTACTTTTTATTTCTGATCTGGTAAAAGACAACCGATACCAGCACAACACCTACTGCCAGCCCAAGTGCAATCACGACCGTCTCCTGTCCCAGAATTTTTGCATTTGCCTGATCGCCATCCACGATGGCACGCATGGTATCATACAGTTTCCCACCAGGCGCAAGCGGTATCACACCCGGAATGAGAAATACTGTCGCAGGTGCCTTGACTGCTCTTGCCATGAGTTCCGCATAAAGCGTCGCTATTGCTGCCGGTATCATGTTTTGTGCAAACAGCGACATTCCCAATTCCACACATGCAAAATAAGCAACAACGGAAAATGCCCCACCAATGCAGCCATAGATCAGCTTGTCTCTTTTTACATTAAAAAACATGCAAAAACCAAGCGTACCGATAATGGCTGCTATAATCATTTCCAAATCTTTCTGTAACAAATTCAATAATATCATAACAATGCCTCTATAATCTGTGTAAAAAATACCATATATGGTTTTTCACACTCCCCACAAGCTCCTGAATATCATAATGGCAACACCGAAACCTGCTGCTATTGCCACGGACATCATGAGCGCCTCGGCAAGCCGCAAAATTCCTGTCATGATGTCACCGATCATCATATCCCTCAGCGAATTCACAAGACTGATGCCCGGGATCAGCAGCATGATCACACCCATCATCACTTTATCGGCATGTGTGGCAATGCCTGCGATCACTGACAAGATGCACACTGCACTTGCGAACATGGAACTGAAAAAAATGTACACGACCCTGTTCTTGCTGCGGACAGCGAAAATAAAGTCCCACAGATATAATAACGCTCCTACGATGCCTGCTGCAACTGCGTCCCGCATATTTCCGCCAAAAAAGATGGCAAATGGTGCAGCTGTCAGCACATATCCAACAAACCGCTTGCGTGAAATTTTGCGGTTCGGACTGCTCATAATTGCTTCCACCCTTTTTTCTACATCATCACATTCAGGCGTATTTTCGCAAATATCGCGCGACAGGGCGTTGAGCTGTTCGAGCCTGCACAAATCTGTCGCATAGGAATACACTCTCCTTACAAGTGTGGTATTTTCCCCCTTTTGATCCTTCCAGCTTACGATAATCAGTGACAGAATACTGAAGACATCCACACTTCCACCCCCGTAAGCCTGACAGATGCGTCTGACAGTATCTTCGACTCTCAGTATTTCTGCCCCCGACAGAAGCATTGCCTCACCGATGTCAAGCGCGCTCTCAAGTACTCTTCCTGCATTGTAATCGACTCCCTTTTCACACATACAGAACCTTCTTTCCTATTATAATCTTGCTCGTAACTATTCAGTCCCCTCATAGTTACGAGCACAAATCCATGCAAAATTTGCTTCGCAAATGGATTTGTGCCTGATACCACTACTTTTTCTCACGGTCAGCGCAGTGAATGCGCAGACCTGCTGAACAGTTACTCTTGACCATTGATTTTGGAAGTGTTATGATTTTAATGATACATGATAATCACTGTTTTATCAAGCACACAGCCGTTTGGCTTTATGCATATTTATCAAAAAATAAAATACGAGGTGTTTCAAATGAGCAAAGGTTTTGATGATTTACTAAAGAAGGTTTCTGAATGCAGCCGCAAAAAAGTAGCTGTTGCCGTAGCTGAGGACGAGCCTGTATTAGAGGCTGTTAAAGCTGCCAAGGAAAAGGATATAGCGGATGCAATCCTTGTTGGTAATGAGGCAAAGATTCGCGAGATCGCTGCAAAAATGGGAATGGATCTGACAGGTTTCGAGATTATCAATGAGGAGGATAATGTACAGGCTGCCCTTACTGCAGTGAAGCTTGTTCACGATGGCAAGGCGGATATGTACATGAAAGGTTTGATTGATACAAAGAACTTCTTAAAGAGCGTACTTGACAAGGAGGTCGGTCTTCGTACAGGCAGAGCACTCTCTCATGTTTGCGTATTTGAGGTAAAGGGTATTGACCGTCTTTTATTCTTATCTGATGTTGCATTCATGACATATCCGACACTTGAGGATAAGGTTGCCATCATTAACAATACGGTTGAAATCTGCCATGCTTGTGGCATTGCAGAGCCAAAGGTCGCTCCGATTGCTGCTGTTGAGGTCGTAAATCCCAAGATGCCTTGTACCGTTGACGCTGATGAGCTCACCAAGATGAATGCGGAAGGCAAAATTACAGGATGTATCGTAGATGGTCCTCTTTCCATGGATATGGCGATCGACCAGGAAGCAGCTTCCCATAAGGGCGGTTCCGGAAGAAAGATTGCCGGAGATGCAGATGTCCTTCTTTTCCCGGATATCCACGCAGGAAATCTTGTATATAAGGTGCTGACACATCTGTGTGAGGTGAAGAACGGTAACATCTTAACAGGTACTGCTGCTCCTGTTATCCTTACTTCACGTTCTGACTCATTTGAAGCAAAGCTGAACTCAATTGCACTTGCTGCTGTTGTAGCAGAAGCAATGAAAAACAATAAATAATTTAGGAGGAACGATTCATGTCAATTAAAAGTTTGATTATTAATCCCGGTTCTACTTCTACAAAAATTGGTGTTTTCGAGGATGAGACCTTATTGTTTGAGGAAACCTTAAGACACTCTACAGAGGAAATATCACAGTATGCCTCAATTGTAGACCAGAAAGATTTCCGCAAGAAGATTATCACTGACCTTCTCACAGAGAAGAATTTCGATGTGAAGTCATTGAATGTTGTTGTTGGCCGTGGCGGTATGTTAAAGCCGATTCCCGGTGGTACATATGCTGTTACAGATGCTCTTTTAGAGGATTTAAAGATTGGCAAACAGGGACAGCATGCTTCAAACCTTGGTGGTATTCTTGCCAGAGAAATCGCTGATGAAATCGGTGTTCCATCCTATATCGTTGATCCTGTTGTTGTTGATGAACTGATGCCGATCGCAAGATACTCCGGTGTTCCAGAGCTTCCACGTACCAGTGTTTTCCACGCACTGAATCAGAAGGCTGTAGCCAAGAGATATGCCAAGGAAGTCGGAAAAGCATATGAGTCTTTACGCTTAATCGTTGTCCATATGGGTGGCGGTGTATCTGTTGGTGCACATGAAAACGGAAAAGTTATCGATGTATTTAATGCATTGGACGGTGACGGTGCATTCTCTCCAGAGCGTGCAGGCGCAGTTCCAAGTGGTGCCCTGATTAAAATGTGCTTCTCCGGAAAATATACTGAGAAGGAAGTCTACAGCAAAATCGTAGGTAAGGGTGGCTTCAATGCATACCTTGGCACAAACGATATGCGTGAGGTCAACAAGCTTGCAAATGAAGGAAATGAAAAGGCTGCAGAGGCAAGAGCTGCATTCCTTTTACAGGTTGCTAAGGATATGGGTTCTATGGCATGTGTGCTGAATGGCAAGGTTGACCAGATTATCGTGACTGGCGGTATCGCTTATAATGCTGAAGTTGTCGAAGTATTAAAAGAGCGCGCAGGCTGGATTGCTCCATTCACTGTATATCCTGGCGAAGATGAGCTGCTGGCACTTGCACAGGGTGCCCTTCGCGTGTTAAATGGCGAAGAAAAGCCAATGGAGTATTAATTAATTTATTGGTTGAAAGATTTGTTTCAAAAAAATGCAAGCCACTTTGTGACTTGCATTTTTTATTTCTATAGTCTGTTTTTAAAATCCTCATATCCGAAGTGACGGACTGTCTCCCATCTGCCATCCTCATACAATGCCACAATATCCGGCAATGGCATACCGTTGAATGTATTGTTCTTCACCATCGAGTAGATTGCCATGTCGCCAAAAATCAATCGGTCACCCACAGCTAATTCATGGTCAAAGGAATAATCTCCAATCACATCTCCTGCAAGGCAGGTAGGGCCTCCAAGACGGTACGTGTGGGCTTTTTCACCCTTCTCACCACTGTCATAAAGTGGAGGACGATATGGCATTTCAATCACATCCGGCATGTGGCACGCAGCCGATGTATCAAGAATTGCAATTCTTGTATCGCCATTTTTCACGATTTCAAGCACTTGTGTCACGAGAAATCCTGCATTTAATGCCACTGCCTCACCAGGTTCAAGGTAAACCTGCAGATCATATTGGTTCTGAATTCTGTTAATGATTTCGATGAGTTTATCCACATCATAGTCATCTCTGGTGATATGATGTCCACCACCAAAATTCAGCCACTTCATCTGCTCCAGATATTTGCCGAATTTTTCCTCGACCGCATCGAGCGTCTGCTCCAATGCATCAACATTTTGTTCACAAAGGCAGTGAAAATGAAGCCCCGACAATCCTTCGAGTGCATCTTCCCTGAAATTTTCAAGCGTAACACCCAGACGCGAACCGGGTGCACAGGGATCATAAATACCATGCTCCTGTGTAGAGCACTCCGGATTAATACGGATGCCACATTCCCTTCCTGCTGCCAGTGCTTTTTCCCTGTATTTCTCCCACTGCGTAAAGGAATTAAAAATCAGATGGTCACAAATTTTTAAGAGCTCATCCATATCACGCTCCGAATAAGCGGGTGAAAAGACATGATTTTCACATCCTTTTTCCTTTTGGCAAAGCTCCTCATAGCCAAGCTTTGCCTCATACAGACCGCTTGCTGTCACTCCATCCAAATATTTTCCGATCAGTGGATAAAAAGAATACATGGAAAATGCCTTTTGTGCCAGCAGTATTTTGCACCCTGTCCTGTCACAGACATGACGAAGGATCTCAAGATTTTTCTTTAAAAGTGCTTCACTCACAATGTAGCAGGGTGTCGGAACTTCATCCCGTATACCTTTTATAAGATCGTAATTGATTCCCAATCTTCCATCTCCTTTAGTCTACCAATACCGGAGTATAGCTTTCCTGCCACGGAAGTCCCCACTTGTTGAGTGCTTCCATGTATGGATCCGGATCAAACTCTTCCACTGTATAAACGCCCGGCTTGTTCCACTTGCCTGTCAGCAGCATCAT
>JAFOYD010000023.1 GCA_017391545.1 Lachnospiraceae bacterium | reverse complement strand
TATTTGATCTGCTCCTCTGTCGTTCCCGCCGTTCCCTGTATTACCTTCGTGGAATCCCCGTTGATGGCCGCCGTAAGGTGTTCAGAAAGCCAGCTCTTTGCTGTACCGGGTTCCCCGATCAGCAAGAGTGCTCGGTCTGTGACCAGCGTGGAAATAGCGATTTCAACCAGTCGTTCATGACCAATGTACTTTGGGGTAATCTCTGTTTTTCCGACCTTTCCGCCGCAAATATACGTCTTTACGGACTGCGGCGACATCTTCCAGCCTGTCGGTATCGGATTCTTTTCTGCTGCGATCAGCGCGTCTATTTCCTTCTGAAACAGCTGCTCTGCGGGTAATCTTAGTATTTCTTCACTCATTTTCTGCTCCTTTTCAAAAAATATATTAGTACAATAATCTTACAATCTGATTTTCTGTGATGATGCTCAGAGGCTGTGCCAACAGTCTGCGGCTGGTGCGGTCATAATAGAATGCCGCCAACAGCACCTGATTGTTAAGCAATGCGCGGTCAGGCAAAATCTCAATACGCGTTGTCGTCTCCTCAAGCTGAGGCATGTCTCCCAGTAATATCGTGTCTCCGCTCTTTGTCACAAGCACAAATCCTTCCTCGGATTTTGCGATTTTATCATAAGCGACAAGCTTAAGCAGCATGGGTTGTGCCATTGCATTTTTTAGGATATTTTTGATTGCCTTTGCCTCACTGTTAATTGAGTCAAATGCAAAGCTTCGAATTTTTGCACAATCTTCTGCTTTAAGCTCCCGAATCTGTGCACCATCCCAGCGGATGCGCAGATTGCCATCACCGGGATAGGTCGCTGCATTTGGAATCTCAGCCACGCCAAAGACGCTGTCCTCCTGCTTGATGTACTTTAAGGACTTTAATGGTCGATAATTATAATTCATATAGATTTCACCGTCACTTAGATCCATCCAGCAGCCTGTGTCGATGTGCTGTTTGCCTGCCTCATCATAATCAACCCAGAAGGAAAGCTGTGCCAGACTGATGTCCTTCTTGCCTCTGCCGATTGTTTCCAGCTCTGTGAGCTTCCAGATACCACCAAGCTCCTCGTAGAGCATGTTATCGTCAAGCGCTACTGCATCATTTTCAATTTTTTCTTCTATATACTGTCTTGATTTCTTGCTCAGTGCCCACAGCTTTTTCAGCACGTCGATGGCGTTGTCATAGTGCTGTTCGTCATTGTCCTTCTGAAAGGCTGTGATTTCAATCAGAAGCTGATTGCATAGTCTCTGCGGTCCGGGCAGATAATAATCCCCCATTTGCTTAACGAGCTGCTGATAGGTCTTGAGTGACGCACCGCCAATCGTACCAAGTCCTGCTGCCATCAGCTCACTGATGACCTTGTCCACCAGATCAAGTCCCTCAAGCTGTGACTTTAGCTTCTTTATTTTTGCATTTTTCGCAGTTTTTGCAGCAGCTGCCTTTTTCTTTTCAGCCTTTTGCTTCTCCTCCTCGGTCATCTCGCTTTCCGGCTTTGCAGCCTCCTGTGCCTTGTTGTCCCTCACCTGCTTTTTCTCACGCTTTCTCTGAATGTCCTCTGGAATCTCACAGATGCCAAATTCTTTATTTGCAAGCATTTCATACAGTAAGCCTAGACTATGCTTGCAGGGAAACTGCCTGCTCGGACAGGAGCATCGAAAGACAGGATTTGCCTCGTCGATATAATCTGCTGATGTGATGTAATTGCTCTTTCCACTTCCTGCGCACTCGCCCATGTAAAGGGTGTCATCTGCGGAACGCTCCAGTTTTACAAAGCCGCCCTTCTGGGAAATCTTTTTCCCGTTTGCTGCGGCTGCCGGGTTTGGTGCCAGTGCCAGTATCTGCTGTTCTGTTATTTCTTTCATCTAATTTTACCTCCCATCAGCTATCCGTTTATTCTTTCGTCAATCCATTTCAGAAGCCTGTCTGCAGTGTCCTTGTCCTTCATCTTAACTTTGCCCGACTTGACCAAATCAGCCACCTCGCGCAGCTCCTCATTCACCGCCTGCGCATCACCAGGGAGGTCTTCAAGATAGCTGTAAATTGTCCACCAGTAATCCGTACCGTTCCTACGTTGCAGGAATTTTACACCGAGTCCCTCACACTTGTTCCAGCCACAGTTTTTCATATAGGTCAGATAATCGCGGTTATCTTCTGTGACAAGTGCCCTTTTGTAGAAATATTCGCCACACCTTTGACATTCCTCGTTGTCTTTCCTGTCAATCCACCTGTATAAGATCTCATCCATCGTCTTACTGCCATGCTTCATCATCCATTCCTTGATATTTGTGGCATTTGGCAGTTCTACACTTCTGTGAAAATACTTGCGCGGCTCCTGATAATCCATATGATCATAAGCACCATAAATGCAATACTTTTGAGTACTATCATTGTCGCGCATAAAATAATTTAATATCTTTTCAATGTCCTCAAGTGCCCCTTTGTTCATCTTTTGAAACAGCTTATTCTTACCTTTAATCTGCTCATCGAACCAATCTGCGCAATCTTCTCCAGCCAAAAGCTTCACTACGACTGCCGCTGACATAAAATAGTTATTCTCTCCGTTCTGTCCCGCATTCTCGTATAACTCTGTCGCAAATGCTTTCATCATATCATCATTTTTTATCAGCAATGACTGCGCAATATAGCTTCCAATCAATTCCTCCAAACAAAGGTCGACACGTCTTTCTTTCACTGCAAACGACGAATAAAGAACATACTTCTGCGCATCTGTCATTCCAAATCGCTCAAACACATTTTTCTGTACAAGAAGCCTTCGATAGCAGTCACATACCGCATTTCCATACTTTCCGACAAGCGCTTCCATACATCTGTTGAGGGTACTCAGCTTTTCCTTGATTTCATCAGTGACCTTCGTATCATCCGGAATTGCTGCGACCTCGTCAAGCTGCTGTTCACACAGTTCAGGAACTAATCTTGAAGCCGTATCTGTTGTGGAAGGAAGCAAATAGGAGCAAACCTCTACCGGCTTCTTTTCCGCCATCTTTTTGAACACAGCGTACACCTTATCATCATCCATATATGCCAGAATCTTCAACACCATCTGCTTATTCTTTCCTTTTTCGGTCTTGGTCATATCGATGAGCAGGTCAACATTGGACTGTTCGTATCTTAGTGCATTGATCAGTTCAAGGCGCACTTCCTTTTCCGCCTCAGCAAGCTGTGTGATATAAAAATCATTTTCCTCAGCTCCTGCAATCGCCTCGATGACCTGCAGCCTGCGCACCATTTCCTTCTTGCCCTTCGGATCAAATCCCTTTTTCAGCAATGGAAGAAGTGTCTTGTCCTCTTTGCAGAGCCATTCCTTCACCATATCTGCAAGCTCTGCGTAAGAAGCGCCGAGTGCTTGAACAAGCGCATGCTTTACGCGGTAATCTTTGAAAATTTCAGGGTTGGTCTCATGTAAGTCACGCACCAACGCATAGTTTCCACTGCCACTAGTCGTCAGTGCTTCCATCAGTCCCCTGATCTGTGAGCAGGGCGCATTGACAATGTATTCACACGATATCTGCTCCACTTCAATCTCTTTAATCTCACCTTTGACCTCAACCGTGCCAAGAGTACAGATCACCGCATCTGTGAGCGCGATCGTGTCAAGCAGTGTCATGGCAGGGTTCGGACATTCCGTAGATAACAATACTTCCATCTGTTGTCCAAGCTTGGCAAATACAGGGGAAGCACCCTCTAACGGCTTTAATTCCTCTGCTGCACGCTTTAATCTGAAATCCTCCTGTAAGAGATTGACACCTGCAATCGCTGCTGCACGCAGGCGCGTCTGTAAATTGTATATTGGGGTAATATCCATTTGGTCCTCCTTATCCTGATTGGTATTAAAAATTATTTCAACATCATAAATGCTCCAAGATTTCCACGCAGGCCGTTGCTTGCTCTATGACTGAAAAGCAATTCGGGATTGCAACAGGTACATACATCGGTCATTTCAATGTTCTCATCAGGTACCCCGGCATCCCGAAATACCCTGAAATTTGCATACCAGAGATTGAGCTGGTATTTTCCATTTTCCTTTCTATAAAAAAGGCAGTTCTCAATATCCTCTTTTGTAATCTCCTGCCTGTAACGTTTGAGATATTCAGCCGCCTTCTGTTCATCTTGTTGGAATGCTTCTGCAAAGGCCAGTGCCACATCCTCACTTACCTCATAGCAGTTCTGGCAAATTGACGGTGCGATCGCGACACTGACCTCTTCCGGTCTTGTGCCATACTCTGCTGCCATTTGATTCAGTGTCACTTTTCCCATTTTCCCGACTGTTCCACGCCAGCCCGAATGGGACAACCCGATTGCCCTATGGACAGGATCTACAATAAATAACGGCACGCAATCTGCATAAAATGTAGCAAGGATGATGCCCGCCTCATTTGTGATCAATCCATCTACATCATCATAGTCGCGCTCTCTTGTCACACCTTTTCCGCAATCCTTCGATGTGACCTTTCTGACATTCGTGGTATGTGACTGCGAGGAGCAGACGATATCAGATGTGTGTTTTCCAAAAAGTGCAACGATCCTCTGAAAGTTTTCATCGACATTTTCCTTCTTGTCTCCACGCGCATAGCTTAAGTTCATCGAACCCAGATATCCCTCGCTGACACCTCCAAGCCTTGTCGAAAAGCAGTGCTCCACAATTCCTGTCTGTTTCAGGCCATCAAAGGTTATGTACATCAATTCCTTATTTTGATTACTATAATTTATTTTACATACAGCGCTGTCGCCCTGTCTGATTATCTCTTTCTTCATTCTGCAGCCATCAGCCTCCCTTTTTGTTCAATAAATATGCTCAAATGCATTCTGGTACCATGTAATTTCTTCTCCGCAGATTGCAACAACATCATAGCGAAACGCGGCAAATTCACCGATCTTGTGAATCATTCTGTAATAATCTGCCACTTTGCAGATATTTTTCTGTTTTCCGTAGTTTACAGCCTCCGCAGGACTTCCTTTTGCGTTATCCTTTCGGTACTTCACCTCAAAAAATACCAGATACTCACCATCTCTGCCAATCAAGTCAATCTCGCCCTGACGGTTCCTGTAATTGCATTCCAAAATATGTACGCCTCGACTGCGCAAATACTGTGCAGCCTTTTCCTCATATTCTGCACCCTTTTTTCTTGTATTCATCCATTACTCCTAATGCTTTTTCGCATTCTGGTGTGCCTCGACCTTTGCCTTGATCTTATCCATGCCATCAACAAACACAAGGATTTCTGCTACCACTTCATAAAGCTCCGGCGGTATCATATCCCCGATTTGAAGCTTTGACAGCGTTTCGGCAAGTTTGTCATCCCTGTGAATTGGTACGTCTGACTGTTTTGCCTGCTCAATAATCTTATCCGCAAGCGCCCCGCGCCCCATGGCAATCACCTTTGGTGCATTGTCAGCCGGATCGTATTCCAGCGCTACCGCCTGCTTTACTTTCTTATCATTTTTGTCTGCCATACCCGCATCTCCTAATCATTATGCCCTTGTGTCAAAAGTCTGATAGCTCAGCACCGCATTGGTACCTGCCTTCTGCTCTTCAAGATGCTCAAGCACTGTCTTATCCTCATCCTTTTCCACCACCATACTTTTGCACTGATAGCCTTTCCTGGAAAGTCTTTGTGTCAATTCTCCAATGTGCTCCTCCACAAGTGCAATCGAATCTTCATTCAGATAAAACTTTGTTGTGACCTGATTTTTCTCTGTCTGAAGTGAAATACTCACATCAAGGGAACCCAGATGATCCATGTCAAGATGTAAAAAGGCAGTCAGCATACCATCTCTGTGTGCCATATTTTTCTTATTTGTATAGACATACAAGTCCCCATGTGCCTGTGAGTTGCTGAGTTTCAGTGGAAGCTGTACATAATTAAACATCTGATTCATCTGGTTGATAAATTCCACGTTTTCGCTGATGTTTGTCATCGTGCGTGCCTGTGCACTGCCTGTATTTTGCCCACTCT
>JAFOYD010000022.1 GCA_017391545.1 Lachnospiraceae bacterium | reverse complement strand
GAATGTTACTATACCTTCAAGATGTCAGAGAATCCCAATAAAAATCCAAGTGCTGTACCTTCAGCAAAAGAAGGACAGGCTGCCAAGATCGGGGAGCAGGTCAATTATCAGGGCATCCCGTATTATCTGGAGCAGATGAATGAGTGGGTAAGGGACTATGCCTACAATTTCAATAAGCTATATGGTGTGGAGGGTGCTACCGATTATAACGGCACCGTACACGAGGCAGGCAATATCTTTTTCACCGGCGATAATGAGACAGGCGGTCAGTACACACTTGATGTAGCGCTCGGGGCAACCAAATATGACAGTGCTGCGGAGTATGGCTACCACAATCTTACAGCAGGAAATTTCAATGTAGAAAGATCGATACAGAACGACTCCACGACACTTTGTACACACACAGGCGAAGCTGAGGGCATATCAAAGTACAATATCATATCGGAGCTGAAGGATCTGTCGACCAACAAGGACAAGATGGTATTTCGAGGCTGTGATGCCCAGAGCTTTCTCATTTGCCTGATGGGCGACTCGGCATTAAATGCCAACAGTGCCAACAGCTTTCAGGGAATCTACACCAATATCGATGAGTCGATCGATAACAGCAGGTACTCTGTCAGTGGTGTTGATGCTGACGAGGAGGCTGCCAACATGATGAAATACAAGAATTCCTATAATCTGGCGAGCAAGATGATATCCGTATTAAATGACTGCTATGACAGACTGATCACACAGACTGGCGTATAGAAAGGGGAAAACATATGGCTATGCGTATCACGACGAAGATGATGCAGAATACATCACTTCGGAATTTAAATACAAACAAAGCGCGTGAGCAGCAGCTCACCACACAGATGGCAACAGGCAAGAAGATCGCAAGACCTTCTGATGATCCGGTCGTAGCGATTCGTGCACTGAGGCTGAATTCTTCGCTGGACAAGATCGACCAGTATTATGAGAAGAACACTGCAGATGCAGAGAACTGGCTTGACCTTACCGCGTCAGCCATCTCCACAGTCAACGATATCCTGGCAAACGATATCCGCAAAAATATCAATCAGGCAGGAAACAGCGAGCTGGAGTACAAGGACAGACAGGCGATCATCGAGAACCTGACAAATGCTGTCAAGGAAATCTACTCAATTGGCAATGCTGACAGTGCAGGACGTTCCCTGTTCACAGGATATCGTACCGATATGCCACTGACCTTCAAGGAGGACAAGTCGGAGACATACACCATCACACAGCAGCTCACGAATCTTGATATCGACAAGACGACCTTTGTGGAGACAGGCGCACTGAGGGATATCAACGAAGGAAACTTCAGCACGATCTCCTACAGTGCATATGATGTAAAGACGAATGATGTGTACCGCATCCGGCTCGGATATTCCGACATCGATATGAAGGAGACAATGGCCAATGGTACAGCCAGCTACAGCTCCAATATCACGATTGGATATATGAAAGGTACGGAGGTCATTTCAAATGAAAACGACCCGAAATACGGTTGTGCCAAGATTGCGACAGGTACAACGACAGCATATGTCAGGATGGACGTGAAAGGAGCCTCAGATAAGGCTACGGTAAGCGTTGTAGGATATGGCTCTGTGACGGTTGAGAAAGGCAAAAAAGCGACAATAGGTATAACAACTGGATCGGTAAGTGCACTTACAGTTGAGTTTTCTGATGATGGAACAATTAAAATTATTAATCCCAATGAAGACCCCGACTCTACCGTCACACTTGGTTACACCAAGACGACCGATGAGAATGGCAAGCCGGTTGCCGAGTTCGACAAGAAATACCAGACCACACTAAAAATCAACGGTTTTTATCCCACGGCGCAGAACGATGATGCCTATAAGTCCGTGATCGGAAAAGATAACGAAAACAATATCTCGCTGATCGCAGATACGGGAGAACTGTTGCTTGGCAGTGCGGTGCAGGAAAAGCTTTCCAAACTGTCTGCAGATACAGAGCTTCGCATCACCTACGATAAGAGCGAGTGGAAAAAAGGTGACCTTGATCCTGTCCACTACTTCTACACGGAGAAGGCAGCGGCAGACAATCCGCTCAGAAAAGTGAAGTACAATGAGAACTTCCTCGATGACCCCACAGCAGACGGAAAGCAGATCATCGAGTACGACATCGGAAATAACCAGTCGCTTCGCGTGAACACCACTGCCGATGAGTTCTACAGCCATGATATGATCAGGGATGTCGACGAAGTCGTATCCATGCTCGAGGAATATGGCACACTTGATGATAACTATAAAACTGTAAAAAACATGATCGACTCTGAAAAGTACACAGGCGATGAGCTCACGAAGCTCAATCAGCAGCTCGAAGCCCTTGAAAAAGCAAAGACAATGGTTCACGATAAGATCAACAAGCGCTGTGAGGCACTTCTGACAGACTGTGACAAGTACATCGAAAAGACAACACTTGCAGAGACGAACTGTGGCGCAAGAGGAACGAGACTCACGCTTGTAAAGAACCGTCTGAAAGCACAGCAGACCAATTTCCAGGAGCTTGTGAGCGAAAATGAAGACGCAGACTACACGGACCTTACCATCCAGCTAAAGAGCGTGCAGCTCACCTACGAGGCAGCGCTTTCATCCATCAGCTACGTACTGCAGACATCATTGTTGGATTTTGTGAGATAAAGTAAAAAAAAGTAGCATAAATTATGTAAATATGATATACTATTTACATAATTTACAGAAAACATAAAAAGACAGAATGGAGGAAGAATATGGTAGAAGTAAACACAAAGGCATTTGGAAAAATAGCCATAGAAGATGACAAACTGATTCGCTTCGAACATGGCATTTTAGGCTTTCCGGACCTTAAGGACTTCACACTGATATATGACATCGACAAAGGAAATGAGTCAGCCATCAAATGGCTGCAGTCCATCCAGGAGCCGGGCTTTGCCATGCCGGTCATGAATCCTGATCTGGTGGTATCCCACTATGTTCCGGAGTTCGACAGGGAACTCCTGAAACCACTTGGCGAGAACCTTGACAGCGAGAACATTCTGATTCTTGTCACGGTCACAGTGCCAAAGGACATTACCAGGACAACCGTTAACCTGAAAGCTCCCATCATTGTCAATATCGAGGAACGCAAGGCAGTACAGCTAATCTGTGACGATGAAGCCTATAGCATCAAACACAATATCTATGATGAATTAATGGCGAAAAAAGCGGCAAATGCATAATACTAAAATGGAAAAGGCAGGTGAATGATATGCTGGCGCTATCAAGAAAAAAGGGCGAAGCCCTCATGATCAACAATGATATCGAGATCACGGTTCTTGAGATCAAGGGAGAACAGGTCAAGATTGGAATATCCGCACCCAAGGAAGTACCTGTGTACCGCAAGGAGGTATACATCCAGATACAGGAGGCAAACAAGGAGGCTACCGACAATACAGAGGCAGTCAACCAGCTTGCTAGCCTGTTCAAATAAGAACACACAAAAGCTAATCCGAAGGGGTTAGCTTTTTCTGAAAATATCACATTATCTATAAAGATTTTCTGCCGATTGGCCGATATAATGTATGATAAACCTAAACTAGAGGTAACTGTTCAGCAGGCATACGCATTTACTGCGGATGCCGTGAGAAAACTTAGATTTAGCATGCAAAAATCCATCACTGAAAGTGATTTTGCATGGATTTTTGCTCGTAACTATGAAGGAACTGAATAGTTCGATATACATGTATGGAACATGGAGGTGATTGACATGTATGTAGAGAGTGTAGCAGCTTCGTCAGGAAGCACACGGAATGCAGGAACAGTAAAACCTGCCAATATTGTCAATATTACGGCAGCAAAGCCTGCAAAGGCAGCAACTGCAGAAAATACAGTACAGGCAGAATCAATGGAGGGAGATCCACAGCAGAAAGAAGTGGGTGCTGTATATGACGCAAAGAGCGATGCACGCACCGTAAATGAGAAGAAGACGGCAGAAAACGAGAAGATCAAGAAAGCAATCGAGAATATGAAGGCTCAGCTCCCAAATTCGGAAATCAAATTTGGTATTCATGAGAAAACGGACAGAGTCACGATTAAGTTAGTGGATAAGGATACCGAGGAAGTAATCAAAGAATTTCCACCGGAAAAAACACTTGATATGATTGCAAAATGCATGGAGCTTGCGGGCGTTCTGGTAGATGAAAAGCTCTAATCAGGGAGCAGAAAAACGGAGGTATAT
>JAFOYD010000021.1 GCA_017391545.1 Lachnospiraceae bacterium | reverse complement strand
TGCGCTTTACTTCGTCCATGATCACATCTGCCTTTACATCCTGCCCCTGAAAGCCGAATCCATGCTTTCCGATCCGGCTTGCCCCGGCATTGGAGGTCATGATGATAATGACATTTCGAAAGTCTGCCTTTCTGCCCTGGTTGTCTGTGAGTGTCGCATAATCCATGACCTGCAGAAGGATATTATAGATGTCCGGATGTGCCTTTTCAATCTCATCTAACAGGAGAACTGCATGCGGATTTTTGCGAATCTGTTCTGTCAAAAGTCCACCTTCCTCATAGCCTACATAGCCTGCCGGCGCACCGATCAGCTTTGCCACAGCATGCTTTTCCTCATATTCACTCATGTCAAAGCGCACCAGTTTAACACCAAGCTCGTCGGCAAGGCTTCTGGCGATTTCGGTCTTTCCGACTCCGGTCGGTCCGACAAACAGCAGACTTGCCAGCGGTTTCCCTTCCTCCAAAAGTCCTGCCCTTGAGAACTTCACTGCATTAACCACCTGTGATATTGCCTCGTTCTGACCATACACACGATGAAGCAGTCGTGTTTCGAGCGTCGCAAGAGACTCCACTTCATCCTGCTCAACTACCTGCTTAGGAATCTGACAGGTCCTGGACAAAATCTCATCGATCAAATCCTTTCCTACAGACTGCGTTTTCTGTGCCAGCGGATGCATGCGACGGTAGGCTCCCGCCTCATCGATCAGGTCAATTGCCTTATCCGGCAGATAACGCTCATTGAGATACTTGGCACTCATCCGGACTGCATATTCAAGAACTCCTTTTCCATATGCCACACCATGGAACTTCTCATAACTCTTTTTTAAACCTTCCAAAATCTTGGTCGCATCCTGTATTCCCGGCTCTTTAATGTCGATATTCTGAAACCGCCTTACCAGACTCTTGCTTTTCTCAAAATGCTTTTTGTACTCCTCATAGGTCGTAGCCCCAATGAACCGGATATTGCCTGCTGTCAGATAGGGCTTTAGCATATTTGAAATATCAAAAGCTCCGCCATTGACGGCACCTGCACCTACAATGTTATGAATCTCATCAATGTAGACAATCGGCTTTTCCTCACTACTGATGCTGTCCATCACGCTCTTAAAACGCTTCTCAAAATCACCGCGGAACTGTGTTCCTGCAAGCAGGCTTCCCAAATCCAAAGAAAAGATTTTTGCTCCTTTGAGCGGTTCCGGAACCTTTCCTTCCTCGATTCGTCTGGCAAGTCCGTATGTGATTGCCGTCTTTCCCACTCCCGGTTCTCCGATGTGAAGCGGGTTATTCTTCTCTTTACGGCAAAGGATCTGCATGGTTCGCTCCAACTCTTCTTCCCTGCCGATCAGCGGATTGACACCCTCAAGTTCATCATTTAAGCAAGTGGCAAACCGTTGCCAGTACTTTCCCTGTTCATTGTCCGGCAGATCCTCTTCATCTTCCGCATCATTTTGTCCGATTCTCCTTGTATGCTCATTCTGCTTAACATCAGACTTTTCCTCATACAAGATAGTCATCTCCTGCAAAAGTTCCGCGTGCTCCACACCCTGCAACCTCATATAGTAAACGGCATAGCTCTCATCAAGCTCATACATTGCATGAATCATATGCGTCAGTCCCACGGCGGCATTTCCGCTGCTTTGGGCAGACTGCCACGCATAGGCAAGCACAGTTCCCATTGCTTCTGAAAGCTCTGTAGTGCCATCTTCCTCTGTCCGCTCCATATATTCGTCCAGGTAGCCTTTTAGCTGCTTTGACAATTCTTTGACATTTCCACCACAATCCTGAAATGCCTCCGCAAAGACCTGATTTCTACATGTGACATACAGCACCAGCTCCGGCGTCACAAATTCGAAATGCTCCGCTTTAGCCATCTCAAATACGGTATTGATGATTTCTGCCACTTCTCTAGATACCTGCATAAAGTCATGCCTCCTCAACTGTCATTCTGAACGGAAAGCCCGCTGCCTTTGCCCGGGCTGTTGCCGACCGTACCTTTGACGCTGCCAGATCATACGGATACGTTCCCACAGCTGCCTTTCCACACTCATGCACCATCAACATCAGCCGCTCTGCCTCCATCTCGTCCTTATGAAAAATATCCTTTAAAATCTCAACAACGAACTCCATTGTCGTGAAATCATCATTGTGCATGATCACCTTGTAATGTTTTGGCTCGCGAATCCTTATCTTTGTATTTTCCCGTGTTTCTCCCTGTAGCGACATTCTTTTTTCCTCGATTCTCTTTATACTACTTCTTCTTTCCGAAGCCGGACAGATCCTGTCCTTTCAGCGCTTTTTCCAGAAGCTCCGGCAAGAGCTGCGGACTGCACGCAAAGCAGGGGATACCCAGTCCCGCAAGTTTCTGTGCCATTTGTGCATCATAATAGGGTTTGCCGCCGTCTGCAAGTGCAAGGAGGCTGACCACCGTCACGCCAGAAGCTTTCATGTCCTCCATACGCCTTAGAAATGCAGCCCTGTTTCCGCCCTCCTCCAAGTCTGATATCAGAAAAAATAAGGTCTTTGACGGATTTTCTATAAACTGCTCACAGTATGCCACCGATTTATTGATGTCAGTGCCGCCACCCAGCTGAAAGCCAAACAGCAGGTCGACCGGATCATCGCTTTTTTCCGTCAAGTCCACGATATTGGTATCAAATGCAACAATCCTTGTCCTAACGCTGGCCATGCTCGCCAGAATACAGCTGATGATTGACGAATAAATAACCGATTCACCCATCGAACCGCTTTGGTCAATATCAAGGATGATATTCCACTTGTTCGCTGCAGTCGTACTCGTCCGGTCAAAAAAATAGAAATGCTCCGGTACAATCGTCTTCAGTTCTGGATTATAGTGCTTTAAATTGCGGCTTATCGTCATTTTGTAATCAATTGCCGATGCCGACGGAATCGGGGAATGGTTTTTCTTGTTGACTGCTGCAGTCACAGCACGTCTGATGTCCTGCTCCAGCAGCTTATTGATTTCCTCCACAATCTTTTTGATAAATTCCCGCACGCTCTCCTTGGAGCGCTTTGGTATCTGGTCTTTCAGCATCAATATCGTAGATGCCAGATTCACATCCGGCTCCATGTTTTCCAAAAGCTCCGGCTCAAACAATAGCTGTTTGAGTCCACACCGTGTCACCGCATCATTCTGGATGACTGTCACAAGCTCCTTGTCAAACAATGTCCGTACATCGCCAAGCCAACGGCTGATCTGGGGATTTGACGGTCCCCTGCCCGCTCCCGCTGATCCCTGATTTCCAAAACCGCCGTTTTCAGTACGGTTATAGATGGACGCAAGCGCCTGATCCATCAGATCCTGCTCCTGTGTCAGCGAAAAATCAGACATATCCGAAAAACGTTTTTGACTTTCCTGTCCCAAAATCAGACGCCAGCGGCTGATCTGCTTTTCTATTTCCATGTCCTGTCCTCTCATTATAAATCAAAGTCAAAGTCATCAAGGCTGTCAATCATCTGCTGCGCGTCTTCATCGAGAGCTGCATTGACTACCTCACTAACTTCCTGCCCGTTCAGTCCAAGTATCTCACCGAGATTTTCAGCGATTTCGTCCTTTTCCGTTGCTGAGAAGTCAGCAAATGCACGCCGCAAAAATACCAGTGCGCGCTTAAATTCCTCATCATCAAGTGTGGTCAGATACACATTCAGGCTTTCCCAAAGTGACAGTCTCGCAATCAGCGCATACTTATTCTTCATGGCAAGTCCCTCGAACCAGCCGGCGCCCAGATCAGCAGGAATTCCCACAGATAATCTTCTAGACACCTCTGTCTGGAGCTGTTCTGTACTCATGCAGCCACGCTCGAGCAATACTGCCGCAGCAAATCCGGAAAGCTTTGTGTTCAGGTCATCCCGGTCTGAAATATGCGAAAGTACCTTGATCCACTCATCATGGTCAAGGAACTCATGTGCAAGCTCCGCACTGTTGAGCTTCTCTATCGCAGCGATAACCGCTTTGCTAGCCGCATCGTCACACACACATGCTCCTTCCAGAATCAGGCACGCCCTGTAGAAAAGCTGATGCAAGATAGGCTCCAGTGGTTCTGACTTAATTTTACGTATCGTTCCATACTGGATGACCACAGAAAGCCGGTGTGCCGTATCTGCCAAATCCTCCACCGAGGCCGCATCGACTGCCATCTTCTGCAAAGCCGCTGTCGCATAGCCGACTGCCTCCTCCATACCACAATAGCAGGCATCCTCTATAACCAGTGCGATTTCTGCCATATTAACAGCATTTTCCACCCGTTCCTTCATAGCAAACGATGCAGCCCCATCAATCGTATCACCCTTTAATGCCGACTCTACAAGCTCAATCTCTGCCTCCGGTGTCCACCGCACAACCCAGTGTTCTGACCATGTGGCATTGTCCTGATTGACTGTCTGCTGTCTGGCAAAGCTTACGTTGATGACCCTCAACCGATGTAAAAAGAATGACCTGTATAAGTCGATAAATGCCGATTTCTCAGAATTGACGCGCCTGTTCTCGCGCAGATCAAGCTGCAAATCCTGCGCCGTAATATCACGGTATTTTTCCAGTTTTAAGTCATGAAGCTGCCTGTAGAAATCCTCCTGGATACTGGTGCGGCTCACCCCGTCAGGCAATGCTCCGATTGCTGTACCGATCTCAGTATCCGCAGTGGCAAGGATGATATTTGACACGTTTCCCTCACCGATACAGGTCAGTGCCGCATCTCGCAAATCCCTGAGTGCAGGGATATTGCCTCCCCGAAGCTGTGCGAGCGACTGAGCAAGTCTGACTGCCTCAATGACAGAAGCCGATGACACAGGATTGCCATTTTCACGCTGATATACTGCAAGCTTTGTGAGATAGCTGTATGTCGCGAATAAAGGTTCTCCGCGATTCAAGCCTTCCCACAAAAGGGAATAATACGCAGGTGCCTTATTTCCGGCTCCATACCCTGCCCTCGTGGAAAGACGATAATGCGAATACGGCATCAGTGTATGGTTTGCCTCTGTCTTTGGCATCTTGGACAAATCCTCGCCAGCCTCATCCTGCCATCTTTTTAGTCCCTCCACATGATAAGCGCCTGTCACGACGACAATGTTCTCAGGCGCAATTCCGGAATCTACGGCATTTTTGATCTGCTGGCGCATATATGCCTCACGCAGCACCGTTTCTGCCCAGTCGCTCTCCATTCCTTCTGTAAGTTCTCTGATGTTCGCACCAAAACTGTTTGCTCCCAGATGATATGCCTCACAGCTTCCGGCCTGTTCCAGGACACGCTCCCAGAAGGTTTCATGGCCATCCTCGCCGCTTTTTTCGTCAAGCTTTTCATAGACAGAAATCCTTCCCTCCTCGCCATCACTGCTTTCCATGCCTCTTTCTGAGATGGCTAAAAAAGTCTCTGACGGCAAATCCATGAACTGACATTCCACACCGTTTTCATGGCACCAGAGGATTGCCTGATATTCCGGCGAATACGATGCAAACGGATATAAAATTGTCCTCACAGGTGCTTCCTTGGTATAAGCAAGCACCGCGATTGGAGGCTTTGTCTCCTGTCTTACCATATCATGAAGCAGGTCGTTGAAATCGCTCGGTCCCTCAATCAACACAAGGCGCGGCTTTTTCTCCTCAAGATAGCGCCTCAGATAATATGCACCGGCAGGTGATAAATGACGGATTCCATAAAAATTTGGATTGTTCATTAACACAGCTCCTTACATGCCTTATAAAGGTCTAACCACTCTGAACCACGCTTTTTCATGACATTTTCAAGGTATTCCTTCCATGCCACGTTGTCCTTATCCTCATCTTTGATGACTGCGCCCTGCAGTGCTGCCGCCAGGTCATTGTTTGTGATCGTGCCATTGCCAAAGCTTCCTGCCAGTGCCATACTGTTGCATAACAGGGAAATTGCCTCCGCTGTGGAAAGTACGCCCGATGTACCCTTCACTTTCTGCTTGCGATCCAAGGTCTCGCCACTTCGAAGCTCCCTAAAAATCGTGCATACCTTCTGAACCACATCGTCTGCTGGCTGTACTGCATTCAGATCAAGATTTTCTGACAGCTGTGTCACTCTTGTTCTGACAATTTCCATCTCTGAATCAAGGTCTGCCGGTGCCGGAAGCACTACGATGTTAAAACGGCGCTTTAATGCTGCCGACATCTCATTGACACCTTTATCCCTCGTATTGGCTGTGGCGATCACGGAAAATCCTTTTTTTGCCGGTACTTCAAGTGAAAGCTCCGGAACTGATATCCTTTTCTCAGAAAGCAGTGAAATCAACGCATCCTGAACTTCCGATGCACAGCGGGAAATCTCCTCGACACGCGCGATCGTTCCTGTTTCCATCGCATGGAACACCGGGCTTTTGAGCATCGCAGCCTGAGAGGGACCCTGCGCGATCAGCATCGCATAATTCCATGAATATTTGATCTGCTCCTCTGTCGTTCCCGCCGTTCCCTGTATTACCTTCGTGGAGTCACCGTTTATCGCTGCTGTAAGGTGCTCCGAGAGCCAGCTCTTTGCTGTACCGGGTTCCCCGATCAGCAAGAGTGCACGGTCTGTGACCAGCGTGGAAATAGCGATTTCAACCAGTCGTTCATGACCGATGTACTTTGGGGTAATCTCTGTTTTTCCGACCTTTCCACCACAGATATATGTCTTTACAGACTGTGGTGACATCTTCCATCCTGTCGGTATCGGATTCTTTTCTGCTGCGATCAGCGCGTCTATTTCCTTCTGAAACAGCTGCTCTGCGGGTAATCTTAGTATTTCTTCACTCATTTTC
>JAFOYD010000020.1 GCA_017391545.1 Lachnospiraceae bacterium | reverse complement strand
GTGGAGCACGCACCATACAGTCCAAATAGTGGTATGTTAAAGTCCAGCAGTCCAAAAGAGCTTGCAATATTCTGTCCAAGCAAGTCTCCTGCGTACAAAAATCTGATGTCCGCTGCCTCTGCTCCAGTCTTTGAAAGTGTAATCGTCAGTGCCTCTTTTTGTAGTGCACTCTCTGCCTTCTCCCAGGAGTCCTCGCCAAACAGATCATTTTTATCATCACTTACTTTATCAAAGCTTCCCGCCAATGGACCTTCGCTCTCTGTCTGGCCCACGATGGAACCGCTTCCCATAATCAGTACCGGGGTGCCAAATTCAATGCTCGATGTACCAAGCGCCTTGTTTTTTGCAGTATTGTCTTCCACCTGATGTCCTCCTATCGATCAATTGTGTTTTGATGAATTCGTTTCCGTTATTTTAGTTTCTGCCAAAGTGGAAAAAATATGCATAAAAACAGCCACACAGGATTCTTGTGTGGCTGTCATAAATTTCAACTGTATTTTATCTTGAATACTTCTCGCTCTGTGCTTTGATGAGCTCCATGTCCTCAAAGTAATCAATCTTCATCGCATGTTTCACCTCAGATAATGTCTGGGCTGCTACTTCTCTGGCTGCCTCGGAGCCTTTCTTGAGAATGTTATAGATTTCAGGAATGTCCTTTTCATATTCTGCACGTCTTTTTCTGATCGGCTCAAGTTCTTCCTGCATGATGTTATTGAGGAACTTCTTTACCTTGACATCGCCAAGACCGCCTCTCGTGTAGTGCGCCTTCATCTCGTCAAGATTTGCATAGTCCGGACAGTATCTTTCAAAATGCTCATCGCGTGCGAAGGCATCAAGATACGTAAATACGGTGTTGCCCTCAAGATGCCCCGGGTCACTTACCTGCAAATGAAGTGGATCGGTATACATGCTCATGATTTTCGTCCTTACTTCATCTGCGCTGTCTGCCAGATAGATACAGTTTCCAAGCGATTTGCTCATCTTTGCCTTTCCATCTGTACCAGGAAGGCGCTTACATGCCTCAGCCTCCGGAATCAATGCCTTTGGCTCAACAAGCACCGGATTTTCAGGTGCATATACAGAGTTGAACTTATGCACGATTACCTTTGTCTGCTCGATCATTGGAAGCTGATCCTCACCAACCGGAACGACATTTGCCTTACAGAAGGTAATGTCTGCTGCCTGACTGATCGGATAGGTAAAAAATCCTACAGGAATGCTTGCCTCGAAATTTCTCAGCTGTATTTCATTTTTTACAGTAGGATTTCTCTGCAGTCTTGACACTGTAACCAAATCCATATAGTAAAAGGTAAGCTCTGTCAGCTCAGATATCTGTGACTGTATGAAAAGGGTAGATTTTGCAGGGTCAAGTCCTGCTGACAAATAGTCAAGCGCTACCTCGATCACATTCTGTCTGACCTTTTCAGGATTGTCGATATTATCTGTCAATGCCTGTGCATCTGCGATCATAATATAAATCTTGTCAAATTCTCCGGAATTTTGCAACTCCACTCTTCTCCTAAGAGAGCCTACATAATGACCAATATGAAGTCTTCCTGTAGGTCTGTCGCCTGTTAAAATAATCTTGCTCATTGTTCTCCTCATTTCCGCATTAATATTATGGGTCTATTATATCATATTTTGCCACTTTATCAAACAGTTATAGCATTTCCTTTTCATTGGCTTCCTCTAAATCCTTGTAGCCGTAAAAATGGATCGTGTTCTCCATAATCTCACGTGCTACGTTTTTACCGTCCCTTGCATGCTCTACGATATATCTGCCATACAGTTCCAGCATCCTGTCTGAATATGTCATAAGCTCGCCCCGAAGATACGTCTCATACGAAGTATCATATGGCAGGTCATCTGTCGTGTGGATGATCCTGGCATTTCCAGCAAGCTTTGGATAGTCTACGGCAAACTCCTCCATCCAATTTACCTGAAGCGTTATGATCTGCTCGATAATCATCTTCTTTTCCTCAGAAACAGATGGCAGGCGATCTGCAAAGCGGGCATATTCAAGTGGTGCCGTGGATTCCATCATGCGGGCATACTTTTCCTCAATCATGTTCCTGCCATTTTCGTAGTTTGTCTTAAATTCATACAGGTATTGAAGCAACATATCCTCTGACCATGTCATATACTGGCTCATGCGCATTACCTTGAAGGTCGGCCAGTTGTTCTGGCAATTTGCTCTGCCTCCCTCGTTCTGCACCTTGTCGAATGCCTCAAACTCTGCCTTTGCGATAGAGAGCGAAAGTGCCGTTGTGACCGGTGTATCTGCCACGATCGCAGTCAAAAGCGCATCACTCTTTGCCGTAAGTTCTGCTGTATCAGCATCCAGATACAAGTCACACTTGCCGATGATATTCTGGCGTTCCAGTTCATTTGCAAAAATTACTGCAAGCGATTCGATTGCTCTCGTAAGCTCTGTCTCATGTGGCTTGTCAACAGGAATCAGGCTGATTTTTTCCACCAAAGATGCAATGCTCTCATTTTGAGCACCTTCCTCATTGAGCACCATCGCAGGATTGTCAGGCATTCCCTTAAAGAGCCATTTGTCATGTGGTGCATATTTTCTGTTCAGCAGATAATACAGCTTCATTGCCTGTTTCACGCACTCTGCTTTTGCAATCTCCGCTGCCACCAGTTGTCCACGTTTGCGCATACGTGGAAGATTATACTGTCCGTTCTGGGAAAACAGTGCACAAGTCTGCGCGATTTTCCTGTACCATACAGCCTTTGGATAATAGGCAAGCAGTCTGTTTCTGTATCGTGTAAAGATGCCTTCATCATCTCTGAACACCTCACCATTAACTGCTGCTGCAAGCGCATAATCGTGTACGGAAAGCCAACATTTTATCGTATCCAGGTTTTCTTTATCAAGGTTCTCATCCGCCTGTAAAAGTGTACCGATCAGATCAAATCCAAGTGTATTTTTATAAAAATCCTCGATAATCATGACGCCTGCGCGGTCTCTTCCATGAAAGGTCTCTACTCTGTCAACTCCCATAAAGCTGTTTGGAAGTGCTTCATATGCTTCCTCAAGCTCTACGCCGATCTGATCATAGACCTTCTTTGTCACCCACATGACAAAACGTGGACCAAAGTCGTGATCCCTTGACTGCAGATCATCAAAGCCAAAGCAGTCTGATCCCTTGCCGACAAGTCCGACTGCAATTGATGACTCATATGCATGGAATTTCTCTGCAATCATGGGTTTTCCATATTCCTCATAATAACGTCTGCAAAGCTCCAGTCCTGTGATTTCCGGGGTAAGCGTGTCTTCCTCCGGCTCTGGTTCTGATTCTTCCATTTCTGGTTCCGGCTCAGCTTCTGCTGTCGGCTCCTCTGATTCCTCTGGCTCTGACTGTGCTGTCAGCTCCTCACTTTCTTCAAGCTCTGTCTCTATTTCAATTTTGGATTCAGCTTCCGCTTCAACTGGTTCTTCCTCTTCTGGATCAGCTATAGCTTCCAGTCCAGATTCTTGCGTAGGTTCTGCCGCCTCTTGTTCTGGTTCTTCAACAGCTTCAACAGTTATTTCAGGTTCAGCCTCTTCCACAGTCTCCGGCTCTGACAGTTCTTCTACCACTGCTTCAGGCTCCACTTCCTGTTTTGTCGGTTCTTCTGCCACTGCTTCTGACTCTGACAGTTCTTCTTCTGCCACTGCTTCAGGCTCTGACATATCTTCTTCCACTGCCTCCGGCTCTGCTTCTACCTCGTGAATCTTCACTTCCACAGTGGCATTTGTAACCGAAGCCTCCTTGTCAAGCTTGTCCTTTATGATCTCGATATTCTCACTCAGTCTCTGGTATTGGATGTTCTGCTCTCCCAGATACTTCGCAACACACTCACGGCTCTTTTCCATGACCTTCAGTGCATTACTGTAATCCTTATCCATATAATACAAACTTCCTAGTGCAGAAAGCGCCGCACTATAGTGTGCATCATCCACGCCGATCTCCTCAAAGATACGGATTGCCTCCTCTGCCCGTTCCTTTGCCTCCGCATCCTGTTCAAGTTCAATGCAGGTATTCGCTAGATTTGCCTGTGTGACAGCCACCTCAAACTGTGTGTCCGGTTTCCCGGATACGATGGCAAGTGCATGCTCAAGCTGCTCCTTTGCCGCTGCAAAATCCTGCATCTCCTGATACAGCAGACTCAGATTGTTGTACAGCCCGGCAAAGTACATGTCATCCTCATCAAGCAGTGCCACATAAATCGGTCTGACTCTGTTGTAAAGCTCCAGCGACTCCTGCAAAAGTCCTGCTGCACGATGCGCATTTGCTGCATTGAGCAGTGTCGTCGCATAGGGAAGTGTATCCTGAAGTCCCATCTCATTCATCAGTGTAATTGCCTTATGACAGTATTCTACAGACAACTCATATTGACCTACTTCTCTGTAAAAACCAATACATTCATTATAGAGCGTGAGCACTATATCGTTTGCCCCCTCAGCTTCTGCCTGCGCGATATTCGTCTCAAGAAACTGTGGGATTTCATTTATTCTTTCCTGTGTAAAGAGCTCATCCAGCTCACTCATCACCTGATTTAATTCCATCCTGACATAACCTCCGTTTCCCTTATATTTTCCTAAGTATATCCACTGTGTGAGCACCTGCGCCGATCAGGTCAGAACGCTCACAGGTAGCCATCTGATATTGTATAAAAGCCTCAAATTCTTCATCGCCTAGCTGATTGAGGAAAGTCCTCATATAGTTTGCGGGGCCATCCGGTGATATGATTTTGATTCGCTCAAGTCCCTCTGCCCGATTCAATGCATCAATGTCCTCTATGCGCATATAGTCATAAAGCTCACTCGGCGATGAAATCGTCTTGAAGTCCTCTGTAAAACGCTTTTTTTCCATGCATTCAAGAACATGACGCTCCTTAAAACCATAAGTTATGACGCCGTACTCATTCATGCAATAAGCCACAAGAATCACGCCGCCAGGCTTTGTGACACGCTTTGCCTCACATAGAGCCCTTCTCTTGTCATCGAAGCCAAAAAGATGATACATCGGCCCAAACAAAAGTGTCACATCAAAACTATCACTCTCCAGCTTTTTCAGATTCATGGCATTGCCCTGTAGCGCCCGCACACTGCTGGCCTTCTGCTTCAGGATTCCAAGATTATACTTTACAAGCTCGACAGCCGTGACATCATATCCTTCCTCTGCCAGTGCCACACTGTAACGTCCTGTGCCTGCTCCGATGTCCAAAATCCGAATCTGTGACCTGACATCCTCATCGTTAACTGAGGCAGCCGCATTCATGATCTTTGCTGCTGCCTCATCAAGACACCTGTGGATATACTTCATGGAAACGCGGTACTCCACCTGTCCATGTCGGGAATTAAGACGCTTTTCCTCATTAAATTTATTGTAATATTCCTCAAGCTCTGTCATTGACTGATTCCATCCTTCTATCTCTAAAACTCATAGAAATCGTGCTTCTCAACCTTTTCAGGACCATTGTCATTCGTCTTTGGTTCGGCAGTCTCCTGCTTCTTCTCAGATGCCTCCGCCTGTACAGGCTGCTTCGCATGTACATTGTCCTTGCGAATCTCTATGACAGGACCGCCTGTTCCATTAATATAGTCTCCTGTGATCGTTACCTCGCCAATATTGTCATCCTTGGGAATCTCATACATGATATCGAGCATAAACTCCTCAATGATAGCTCTGAGCGCACGCGCCCCCGTGTCTCGCTCCATCGCCTTTTTTGCAATCGCCTCGAGTGCACTGTCATCAAAGTTCAGCTTTACCTCGTCCAGTTCAAAAAGCTTTTGATATTGCTTCAAAATGGCATTTTTGGGCTCCTTTAAGATCTTAATATAGCTTTCCTGTGTCAGACCGTCCATCGGACAAATGATAGGCAGACGTCCGATGAACTCAGGAATCATGCCAAACTTCTTGATATCCTCAACAGTTACTTTCTTTAAGATATTTGTCTCTTTATCATATGCATCCTTTAGTTCTGCATTAAAACCAATCGAAGACTGCTTTGTCAGCCTCTGCTTAATGATCTCTTCCAGATCCGGGAATGCTCCTCCACAGATAAATAAAATATTTCTGGTATTGATCGTTGTCAAAGGAACCATCGCATTTTTACTGTTGGCTCCGACAGGTACTTCCACATCGGATCCCTCTAAAAGCTTCAACATTCCCTGCTGAACCGATTCACCACTGACATCACGCGAGGTTGTGTTTTTCTTCTTGGCAATTTTATCAATCTCGTCGATAAATACAATACCCTGCTCCGCCTTTTCCACATCGTTGTCAGCCGCAGCCAGAAGCTTCGAAATGACAGACTCAATGTCATCGCCGATATAGCCTGCCTCTGTCAGAGAAGTGGCATCTGCAATTGCAAGTGGTACATCAAGAAGCCTTGCCAGCGTTTTTACAAGATAGGTCTTACCACAACCTGTCGGTCCCAGCAGAAGGATATTGGATTTTTCAATCTCGATATCATCCATTGTCCCTGTCGTGACACGTTTATAATGATTGTAAACAGCTACTGAAATAACCTTTTTGGCGTAATCCTGTCCCACGACATACTCATCCAGCTCTGCTTTGATCTTGTGTGGTGCAGGAAGGCTTCCAATGTTAAATACAGGTGCTTCCTTCTCTTTTTTCGTCTTTTTCTTTTTCAGCTTCTGGCGGTTTGGTATACCACCATCTCCCTGAAGATCCGCAATATTGACAAAGCTGATATTGGGAAAGCGCCTCTTGCCTTCCTTTCCATTGTCCTTATCGAAATTCAGATTTGTATTGTTCAACATTCCCTGATAATCAAACTGGCTGACGGTATCCATTGTTTTATGCATACAGTCTGAGCATACAGAAATATGATTTGGCAGTTTGAACATTCTTCCTGCTTTGCTCTCCGGACGTCTGCATATGAAGCATACATCCTCGTATTCCTTTTCTCTGTCTTCGTCATACACATAGTCCGATGTCTGCTCGGTCTTATCCGCTTCTGTTGCATCATCTTTCGACTCGGCATCTGCCATGTCGATCAGTTCCATATCTTCATTTTTATCAAATTCGTTATTATCCTTATCCGACATTATTTCCTCCACTATTCATCCTTATATCCAAGGGTCACATCAACTGTCATTTCCTTATACTCGCCCTTGCTCTGTCTCATAAAAGTTACCTCGACTTCAGTTCCTGCTGCATAGTATTCCAACAGATTCTGTACACCCTTCATCTGTGTAACTTTTTCGCCATCGATACTGATAATGATATCGCCCTTTAAAATTCCGGCTTTTTCGGCAGGTGTATCTTCAAGCACCTTAGATACGAACACGCCCTCCGGCATATCATATTGTTCCATTGCATCCTCTGATACATCTGTGCCTGAGATACCAAGGAATCCCCGTTCTTCCTCTGGAACCTTTTTCCTCGTCTCCCTCTGCATCAAGTCCTCGATAATCGGCTTTGCAACAGAGATCGGTATGGCATATCCCACACCTTCAATGACATAATCTGCAATCTTGCTGGAGTTGATACCAATGACCTCACCCTTTACATTCAAAAGAGCACCACCGGAATTACCGGGATTGATGGCCGCATCTGTCTGAATCAGGCATTCCTGCTTTGTCGCATTTGGCTCGCCCTCCGTGTTCATATCCTCCTCATCGTACGTATAAATCGTCCTGTTGAGTGCACTGATGACACCTGTTGTCACCGACTGACCATACCCAAGGGAATTTCCGATTGCAATAGCAGGCTCGCCCACCTGAAGCTCATCAGAATCTCCAAGTGCGGCAATCGCAATACTGTCAAGCGTCTCGTCTGACAAATCTTCCAATGCTACCGAAATAATGGCAATGTCATTATCCGGTGATGTGCCCTTTACATAGGCCGTTGCTTCCTCTTCGTCAATAAATTGAACATGCAGCGCATTGCTATCCTCAATCACATGAAAATTGGTAACAATCAGAAGCTCCTCATCATTCTGTGCAACAACAATACCAGAGCCACAGATTGTCTCATCAACCATCTCATCATACCAGTAGTCATATGCTGTATACTCATTTGTAACAGCCACAACACAAGGCATCGCTGCTTTCACAACATCTGTGACAACGGAAATCTGCGCGTCCGGTCGATCTACAGTCTGTACATTCTCCACTGTGACATATTTCTTTTTCTCTGATTTCTCATCCGATTCCTTCTTGGAATCCTGCTTCTTGGAATCTGTTTTTTCAGAGTCTGTTTCTTCAGCATCCGCCTTATCATCTGAATCTTCTGTTTCGGTCTGTTCTTCGGATGTGCTATCCTCGTCATCCCAGGTCTCGGTTTCCTCTTCTTTTTCGTCTTTGCGATCCTGATTTGCAGACGGTTTTCCCGCCGTAGAAGTCTCCTGATCCTTTTTCCCCGTTGAGTCCTGTGTTATAGTATCCTCCGTTTCCTTGTCAGGCTGTGTCTCCTCCTGGAATCTTGGTTTCTGTTCAATGCTCTCCGAATATGTATCATGATCATCCGATCCATTTTCCGGCTGTTTTGCTTCTTCCGTCACTGTCTGTCCGTCAACCCTGGCATCTGAATCCTCATTCACATGAATCTCTACCCTGTTCATCCACGCAGGTAATGCGCCATTCCCACCATTACCTGTCATCGTTGTCAGGAGATAGAAACCGCCAATCCCATAGATTCCCGCAAATGCAGCGCATCCCAGAGAGATCATCACATTTTTAAAGGTAGAATTCTTTTTCCTCCTGTTCCCCATGTTTACAGCCTCCTCTTATTCAACGGTCACTGATTTTGCGAGATTTCTTGGCTTGTCCACATCGCATCCCTTTCCAACAGCTACATAATATCCAAAAAGCTGTAATGGTATGATCGCCAGTGAATTGGTAAAATACGGATGCGTCTTCGGAATATAGATGACATAGTCCGCTGCCTTCTCGATATCCGTATTGCCCTCATTCGTTACTGCAAGCACAAATGCGCCCCTTGCTTTCACCTCGACCATATTGCTGAGCGTCTTCTGGAAAAGCGCATCCTGTGTAGCGACTGCCGCAACCAGTGTTCCCTCCTCAATCAGTGAGATCGTACCATGCTTTAACTCACCAGCCGCATAAGCTTCCGAATGAATGTAAGAAATTTCTTTAAGCTTTAATGAACCCTCCATGGAAATCGCATAATCAATGCCTCTTCCGATAAAGAATACATCCTTGGCTCCTACATAGCGGTTCGCAAAACGCTGTATGCGCTCTTTGTTTGATAAAAGCATTTCAATCTGGCTTGGAAGCTTTTTCAGGCTTTCGAGCATATCAATAAACGTTGCATCATCAATCTGTCCGCGCACCTTTCCAAACTTCATGGCGAGCAGATACAATGCGATCAGTTGCGCACTGTAAGCCTTTGTGGTCGCTACAGCGATCTCAGGACCTGCCCACGTATACATGACATTGTCTGCTTCTCTTGCGATTGAGCTTCCCACGACATTGACGATGCCAAGTACCTTATGTCCCAGCTTCTGCGATTCTCTCAGTGCTGCCAGTGTATCGGCAGTCTCACCGGACTGGCTGATGACCACGACCATCGTGCCTTCCTCAAGAATCGGTTTTCTGTAACGGAACTCACTTGCGACATCGACCTCCACCGGGATACGTGCTGCTCCCTCAATAATATACTTTGCAGTTACTCCTGTATGATATGCCGAACCACACGCAACGATAAAGATCTTTTTGATTGCCTTGATCTCATCGTCAGACATACCAAGCTCCTCAATCACGATATCATTGTCCTTGATTCTTGGCATGAGCGTGTCTGTCACAGTCTTTGGCTGCTCATACATCTCCTTTAACATGAAATGCTCATATCCGCCCTTTTCTGCGGCATCTGCGTCCCAATCAATCGTAACCGGCTCCTTCGTGATTTCTTCCTCATCTACGGTATAGAAATGCATATGATCGGCACGAAGACGCACGACTTCCTGATTTTCGATGAAATAAACCTTTCTGGTGTACTTAAGAATCGCCGGAACATCCGATGCGATAAAACATCCATCCTCGTTCTGACCTACGATCAGCGGACTGTCCTTGCGCACTGCAAAAATCTGGTCCGGGTGCTCTGCGAACATGATTCCAAGTGCATAAGAACCCTGCACACGATGCATGACCTTCGTAATCGCCTCGAGCGGATTGCCCTTATAATAATAATCAATCAGATGTGCAAGTACTTCTGTATCCGTATCAGAGACGAACTGATATCCCTTTGATACAAGTTTTTCCTTTAATGGCAGATAATTTTCGATGATACCATTGTGAACGACCGCAATCGTCTCACTGGCATTGTAATGCGGATGGGAATTCACATCGCTTGGTGCGCCAT
Organism: Lachnospiraceae bacterium; assembly: GCA_017391545.1. Lineage (GTDB taxonomy): Bacteria > Bacillota > Clostridia > Lachnospirales > Lachnospiraceae > COE1. Next base: position 4,062 of record JAFOYD010000020.1, on the reverse strand, counting down.
GTGTTGCCCATCTTGTGTGACCGATTCCCACATTTCCCGGCATCGTAGCGCCGCCATGGGTAAGCTCCTCAAGCACTTTCAGTCTTCCCACTGATTTCTTAATCTGTATTGTCTCTCCATTAAAGACGGCCATTCCTGCCGAATCATATCCTCTGTACTCAAGCTTTGAAAGTCCTTCCAGTATCACTGGCGCTGCCGCCTGCTTTCCAATATATCCTACGATTCCACACATATCATAATCCTCCTTATTATTCCCACATCATTAATCCCAATATGTTTTATTTGAACTGCACCATTTCACCATTTTGCCCGGAAGGCTCTCATAATGCTTTCCAAGCTGATAGCCCATAAATTTATATCCGCTTGACACGATCAGATACGGTATCAGCCGTTTCTTTTTTGTTCTGCTGAGATGTTCAATCGTATCCCGGACAAGCCGGATTCCCTCACTCTCTGAGGATGTCACTGCAAATACCTCCGGGTGCTGTGCCTGAGACACACCCAGATCAAAATTTCTCCGAAACTGCTGCATACAGGTATAATTGTGCGAATGACAAACCTGGGCATCTGCCACATAAGCGATACAATACCCTGCATTCACAGCATGCCCTGCATAAATCATATCTTCATTGAAGATTGCTTTCTTAACAAAACCGCCCATATTCTCATAGATTTCCCTGTTATAGGCAGCACAGACATTCGAACAGAAAAAGGTCTTGATACCAAGTCTGTCCACATCCGCCAATGATTTCACCGAGGATGTTTCCGGATAATTAAAGCTTCTGGTATACTTCTCGATCTCGCGGCAATTCGGAAGTGGCAGCTGTCTGGCATATGCAGCCGCTATATGTTCCGACTGCGTCAATGCTGCTACCAGCTTTTCAATTAACAGCTCATTCGCGGGAATCGCATCGTGTGTCATGCACACAAAGAAATCCGCTTTGGAATACTGAACTGCTTTCGCCCTTGTCCTGCCATGGTCAAATTCCTTTTCCGACAGATGATGCACTTCTATATTTTTATATTTTTCCAAAAATCCTGTCCCATAGAAAAGTGTCTCAAAATACCGTTCCTCTGTATTCATGATAATGATTTTCCGTATGGGGTACGTCTGCTCCTCCAAAGCCTTCAAAAGCTCCAATACCTGCTTCCCAGGCTTATATGTGAGCAGGATCACATCTACACTATACTGCATAACGATCCTCTCTGATTTATTTTCGAGTAAACAAAGCCAAAAAGGGACCGCTTCACGAGTCCCTCATTGGTTCTTTATTCTCCGCTGTAACTTACTCCTGTGTCAGATACAACCTTCTGACTGCACTTCTTTACCGTATCTGACGGATCGTAACCGGATTCATCAAACAGGAATTCATGCAGTACCGACACATTCTTGGTCAGGTCAACAGGAATGACGACGCTTGCCTTTCCGACACGTCCTGTCTGCACATAACCGTCAAACGGGAAGTTTGCTGTCTCACCAACACTGTAGCTTGCGATACCTGACAGGAGTGACAGGATTTCTGACATGTCAAGTGAAGTCGCAATCTTCGGGAACACAGCTTCCGCTATTTTATTCAAGGTCGCCGGATTTAATGTCATCGCCTTCTTTGCAACCTTTGTCAGGACAGTTCTCTGTCTGGAAGTACGCTCAAAGTCATTGCCGACATATCGGATTCGCGCATACGCCGTTGCCTGAAGACCATTGAGTGTCTGCACGCCTGCATGTTCTACCGGAATATAATCAACGCCTGCTGTCGCCACATAATTAGGCTCTCCTGCTGCATTTAACGTACCATCCTCTTTACCGATCATGGAAATCTGATAGCTGTTGAGATGTACGATTTCTGCTTCCTTGACATCAATCTCCACACCGCCGACTGCATCGATCACATCAATCAGTCCGTCAAAGCCAATCGTGACAAAGTCTGTGATATCCATGTCCAGATTCATGTTAAGCATGCTGATTGCCTGTTTCGGACCACCCTTTGCGTAGGCTGCATTTGCCTTATTGTAGGTATCCGTACTCATGTTGAGCCAGGTATCACGCATGACAGATACCAGTCTGACCTCTTTCGTATCAAGATTGATCGAAGCAATCATAATCGTATCTGTACGTGTATTCTTGTCAAGCTCTCCGGAGCGGGAGTCTACACCAAAAAGCGCGATATTGCGGTAATTATGGAGCTTGCTGTCCCCACTTTCAAGGGACTGCTTGACCTCTTCATTCATAATGACATCGTCTTCTTTGATATCAACGACGCGAATCTTCTGTGCCTGATTGAGAATCGGCCATGCCACACAGGCAATTCCAACAAGCAAAAGCAACAGACAGATCTCTGCGACGAACAGAATGATTTTTTTCTTCTTTTTCTTTGCTGCCTGCTGTGGTGTCAGATTCTGCTTCGCACCCCTTCTCGGCGGTCTGCCAGGTGCACCGGAACCGTTCGCACCCGGTCTGCCGTTTGGCCTTGGCTGTCCGTTCGGCGCTCCCTGTGGTCTTGGGCGACCTGTCGGTTGTCCCTGCGCCGGACGTCTTACCTGTCCATTTGGTGCTCCCTGTGGTCTTGGACGGCCTGCCTGCTGCCCCTGCACCGGACGCCTTACCTGTCCGTTTGGTGCTCCCTGCGGTCTTGGACGACCTGCCTGTTGCCCCTGTACCGGACGTCTTGGCTGTCCGCCTTCACCGTTTGGTGTTCTTCTTATATTTCTATTCTGATTATTGTTACCATTATTTTCCTGCATTCTAATAACCGTACCTTTCTCTACTTTCCGTTCTGATTTTAATAAGCATTTTTATTGATAAAGCCCTTAAAAAAAGTAAGGAATAAGATTTTAAAGTCAAATGCCATTGTCCAGTTCTCAATATAGTACAGGTCATACTCGATTCTCTTTTTGATCGAAGTATCACCCCGATAGCCGTTGACCTGTGCCCATCCCGTAATCCCAGGACGAACCTGATGTTTGATCATATACCTTGGTATTTCCTCTTTGAACTGTTCCACGAAACGAGGCCGCTCCGGACGCGGTCCTACCAGGCTCATATCGCCCTTTAATACATTAAAAAACTGTGGCAGTTCATCGATACTCGTCTTTCTGAGGATTCTGCCAATCTTTGTGACTCTGGGGTCATTTTTCGTCGTCCATCCCTTTTTCTCCTCAGCATCACTCTGGACCTCCATACTTCTAAACTTGTACATCTTAAAGGGTCTGTTGTGAAGTCCAACTCGCTCCTGTTTGAAAATCAGTGGTCCTCTGCTCGTCACCTTTACACCGATTGCAGCCACCAGCATCACCGGTGAAAACACGATAATTGCGATGGATGCCCCAATGATATCCACCAGACGCTTCATCAGCATATTGGCAGTATTGGTAAGCGGAACTCTCCTGATATTCACAACGGCAAGACCGTCGAGATCCTCAAAATAAGGTTTACTTGGAATGACACTGTTGTAATCCGGTATGAACTTGGTGTGCACACCGGACTTCTCGCAGATATTTACGATTTCCTCCAGTCTGTCATAATCCGACAGGGAGAGTGTGATACCGATTTCATCTAATTTATTCTCAGGAAGGATGATCTCAAGGTTTGCAATGTCTCCAACGACCTTGACTCCCTTATAGACTGCACCTCTTGGTACATGATCATCCAGGATCGCACATACCTCATAGCCCCACTCAGGATTTGCCTTGATCTTGTTGATATATTCCTCCGCTGCCCGCGAGTAGCCTACCAGCAGGATATGTTTGATATTGTAGCCTTTTTTGCGCATGCGGCGCAGACCGTACCTGACAGATTTTCGCATCAGGGCTTCGCCTACAATATTGATTCCATAGAAAACGCCAACCATTCCTCGTGAGAAATCAGGGATATTGATGGCAAAAAGCACGACCATGACTGCCAGAAGTCCCACTGTGTTGGCCTTTATAATATTGAATATCTCGTAAACCGTCTTGGCTGTACGCTTTGACGAATATAGATCGAATGTATTATACAAAATCAGATATCCCGGTACAATTGCAACAAATGCCGTAAAATAGGTCTCGATCGGCAGGATACCGATG
>JAFOYD010000215.1 GCA_017391545.1 Lachnospiraceae bacterium | reverse complement strand
TATGACATAATCTGCCGAAGGCATCACGCGCATCTGCTCATCATGCGCCTTTTTAACGCCAAGGATGGAAACTTTATACTTTGCGGCGATATTGGATTCCCTGATGCTCTTTCCAAGCCACTCCTTCAGCGGTGCCATCTCATAAATGCCAAATGCTCCCGGCAGGTCAATATAATCAAAAATATTATCAAGACTGTAACGCTCTGCCCACTTCTCCGCAATATCCTTGTCCGGATAGATGACCTCATCTGCTCCATTTCTCAAAAGGAATTTTGCCTGTATATCTCTGGTCGCCTTGCTGATGACACGCTGCGCTCCCAACTCCTTTACAAGGCTTGTAATCTCAAGACTGCTCTGGAAATTGGTGCCGATGCACACAAATACCACGTCAAAATTTCTGATGCCAATGCTCTTGAGCACCTCTTCCTTTGTGCAGTCACCAATCTTGGTACTTGTCGCATAGGGAGCCAGATCTTCCAGTTTTTCCTCATCTGCATCTACAATCATGACATCATGACCATGTTCCAGAAAATTCTTTGCCAGATGGTGGCCAAAACGTCCCATTCCTATTATTAATATAGATTTCATAATACAACCCTTTCTTTTATCCGATAATAATCTTTTCCTGCGGCTGTCTCACCGAGGTCGACTTATTTTTCTGGGCAAATACGAGCGCAAAGGAAAGACTTCCCAGACGTCCACAATACATCAGAACAATTATGATAAGCCTTGACAGGATATTGAGATCCCTTGTGATCCCCGTTGTCATACCGACTGTTCCTATTGCAGAGAAGACTTCAAACAAAACGTCTTCAAACTGCAATAACGGCTGTGATATCATAATAATAACACCTGCCACCATAGCCAGTGAAAGATTGATAATAACAACTGCATTTGCCTTTTTGACCACTTCATTTGTAAGACGCTTGCCAAACATATTGATGTCTTCACGATTCGTGATCATAGCCACAGCATATAGCAGAAGGACCACAATCGTTGTCGTTTTCGCACCACCTGCCGTAGAGCCGGAACTTCCTCCAATGAACATCAGGACGATGGTAAGCACCTTTCCCGCGTTGGACAATGCTGCCGTATCGACCGTATTGAAACCTGCTGTTCTAGGCGTTACTGCACAGAACAGCGCTCCAAGCAGTTTTTCGACCGGGTTCATGCCCGCAAGGGTTGCCTGATTTTCCGTTATGAGAAACAGGATTGTTCCCCCCACTGTCAGAGCCATTGTAGCGGTCAGCACGATCTTGCTGTGAAGCAGATACTTTCTGAAATGCCACTTATTGCGCACTACATCATCCCAAACGATAAATCCAATACCACCAATGAGAATCAGCGCGACAATCACAAGGTTGACAAGCACATCCCCCTCAAATGCCACAAGGGATGAGTACGCCTCGTTAATGCCCATAAGGTCAAAACCACCGTTGCAGAAAGCGGATACGGCGTGGAATACCGAAAAGTAAATGCCCTTTACGGGTCCAAAGGCAGGGATAAAGCGAAAGCTCAAAAGGATTGCTCCCAGTAGCTCGACCAGAAATGTCCGGTACACAATCTTTTTTACAAGGCGCACAACACCTGCAAGTTCCAGTGTATTGACGCTCTCCTGAAGCTGTTCCCGCTCCTGGAGTCCGATTCGCTTCTTTAAAAGTACCGCGATAAATGCGCCGATCGTCATAAATCCAAGACCGCCCACCTGAATCAGACACAGGATCACCACCTGTCCAAACGTCGTCCAGTTCTGATACGTATCAGCTACTGCAAGTCCCGTGACACAGGTTGCAGATGTCGCTGTAAATAATGAATTTAACAGATTTCCCTTCCCTGATCTGACCGAGATGGGAAGTGTCAGTAAAATGGTACCCAAAAGTATGATCACGGCAAAGCCAAATGCAATCAGTCTTGTCGTCGACTTTTTATACCGGACTTTTTTTGTCTTGGCATCTAACTTTACGTTACTAATATGAAATGACATGTTTCCCCCACAAAACAATCCGGAAATGAAATTCCACTTCCGGATTGCCTAACGTTTTTCATTAATAATATATTTATCTTGATAACTTTCTGCAGATTTCGTACTGATACTCGTCAATGCCCTTTGTCATGTTCAGTGCCTCTTCGATATCGTAGTCAACGAACTCACCATGCTTATAAGCGACAACTCTGTTTGACTTGCCCTGGCAGAGAATATCTGCTGCATAAGCACCCATGATGGAAGCATAGAATCGATCCTTACAGGTCGGATTACCACCACGCTGCAGATAACCAAGAATGGTCGCTCTTGTCTCGATACCTGTTGCAGCCTCTATTCTCTTTGCCATTGATGTCGAATGTCCAATACCCTCGGCATTTACAATAATGTGATGTGTCTTTCCTTTCTTTCTGCTTCTTACGATATTGTTGATCAGCTCCTGCTCATCATAATCATATTTTTCAGGAAGAAGGATATCCTCAGCACCGTTTGCAACACCGGTCCAAAGAGCGATATATCCGGCATTTCTACCCATAACTTCGATAATCGAGCATCTCTCATGTGAGGAAGATGTGTCTCTTACCTTGTCGATTGCCTCCATTGCTGTATTGATCGCGGTATCAAAACCGATCGTGTATTCTGTACATGCGATATCAAGGTCGATGGTTCCCGGTACTCCGACTGTATTGATTCCGTTTCTTGCAAGAGCCTGTGCACCTCTGTAGGAACCGTCTCCACCGATTACAACGAGTCCGTCAATGCCATGCTTGCGGCAGATCTCAGCACCCTGCGCCTGCACTTCAGGATTCTTGAACTCAAGGCATCTTGCTGTACCAAGAATGGTACCACCCTTCTGAATGATATCTGCTACACTGTGTGCTTCCATGTCAACGATCTCCTCGTTGAGAAGTCCCATATAGCCTCTCTTTATACCCTTTACCTTTACGCCATTTGTCAAAGCTTTTCTGACTACTGCACGTATGGCAGCATTCATTCCCGGTGCGTCTCCACCACTTGTTAATACACCTATTGTCTTAATTTCTGTAGACATTATTTTACCTCCTATGAATAGATGCCCTTTGTGCATCATTACTTTCATTCATCTTTTTCATAACGATTTATCATGATTGTACCCTTTTTTTCACAATAATACAATACTCTTGAAAAAAATTTATCGTTGAAAAAAGTGATAAAAACCGTGTTACTGCCCACTTCGTTTCAATAACAAGCACAAATCCTTGCAAAATGAAAATCATTAAATTACGAATTTCACGTTTTCCTCGCCAAAAAGATTGCGGAGCCTGCCAAGAACCTCGCTGTCTGCCTTGATGTTTCTGTTGGGCGGCAGGATCTTTTTCTGACGCGTTTCTTCTATATATATAACAATCTGATCAATTCCATCTGAATCATAGATTGCATCCAAAAGAGCCTGTTCTTTTTCCACATAGGCATCCATTGTGGGGAACTTTATCCACACTTTTCCAGGGATTTCATCAAATGCAGTGACTTTTTCGCAGATCAACTTGCCGTCGCGGTCTTCCTCAACAGCGACGCGACCTTCGATGAACACCTTATTTTCCTCCATGAGCTTACCGGAATACTTCTGATACGCTTTTGGAAATACGACAACTTCTATACTGCCGACCAGATCCTCCACCGTCAGTATTGCCATAATCTCATCATGCTTGGTATACTTGATCTTTTTATCTGTAATGATTCCACCGATCGTAGCCCTGGAATTATCCCCGACCAGAACAGCTCCAGTCTCCTCATCAAGTAAAAAATCAGAGGTCTTTGCCGTAATGCGTTTTTCCCATAACGCCTGATATTCCTGTAGCGGATGACCGCTTACATACACACCGAGAACCTCTTTTTCAAAGCTAAGCAGAAGCTCCTTCTCATACTCTCCGACATTTGGCAGTTTGATCTCAAGTTCTTCTTTCTGCTCTTCTGATACAATATCAAGAAGGGACATCTGTCCTGCCATCACGCCCTTTTTGCTGTGTGTGATATTGTCAAGGATCTGTACATAGACACTCATATGCTGCTTTCTGGTAGCGCCGAAGCTGTCAAAGGCACCTGCCTTGATAAAATTCTCAATGGCACGTTTATTGACCCCAAGCTCCATCGTCCGCTCAATAAAATCCTTCAGGCTCTGATATGGTCCATGTTCACTCCGTTCATGAACAATACTGTCGATGATCGGTCTTCCCACATTTTTGATGGCTGTCAGTGCATAGCGGATCGTCTTGCCTGACACGGAAAACCCTGCCTCTCCCTCATTAATGTCCGGAGGAAGAAGCTGGATTCCCATACTCCTACACACCATGATGTACTCCGAAACCTTTGATGCATTATCAATAACAGATGTTATAAGTGCTGCCATGAACTCTACAGGATAATAGTATTTCAAGTACGCAGTCTGGTAGGCAACGACTGCATAACATGCCGCATGTGATTTATTGAACGCATACTTTGCAAAGTCCATCATTGTGCCATAAATCTGTTCTGCCACCTCTGCCGAAATTCCATTCGCCTCACAGCCGGGCACACCCTCCGCCTCATTTCCATGCACAAAGTTTGCACGCTCCTGTTCCATAACATATGTTTTTTTCTTACTCATCGCACGGCGTACAAGGTCGCTTCGCCCCATGGTATAGCCACCTAAATCGCGCACGATCTGCATGACCTGCTCCTGATATACGATACAGCCATAGGTCGGTGCCAGGATCGGCTCAAGCTGTGGACACGCGTAGGTGACGGCATCGTGATTGTTCTTTCCTTTTATATATGTAGGAATAAAGTCCATCGGTCCCGGACGGTACAGGGAAATTCCGGCTATGACATCCTCGAGATTTTGCGGTTTTAATTCCTTCATGAAGTTTTTCATTCCCTGACTTTCGAGCTGGAACACACCGTCTGTCTTTCCTGTGCCAAGCGATGCAAGCACCTTCTTGTCATCATAATCAATGGCATCCACGTCAATCGTAACACCAGTTGTTTTTTCTATATTTCTGACTGCATTTTTGATGACAGTAAGGGTACGAAGTCCTAAAAAGTCCATCTTCAGTAGGCCAAGCTCCTCGATAGTCGTCATCGTGAACTGTGTCGTGATGGAACCGTCGCTTCCTCTGGAAAGCGGTACGAATTCATCTGCCGGTTTCTGGCAGATCACGACTCCCGCCGCATGCATCGAGGTATGCCTCGGGAGTCCCTCTAGTCGTTTACACATATCGATCAGATAGTGCACCTGCTCATCATTTTTATACAGTTCCCGAAATTCAGGGTTCATCTCAAGAGCCTTATCAATCGTAATATTCAGTTCATTTGGTATCATTTTGGCGATACTGTCACAGAAATTGTAGGGCAGGTCAAGTGCACGTCCCACATCACGAATCACGCCCTTTGCCGCCATCGTACCAAAGGTGACGATCTGCACAACTTTATCATGACCGTACTTTTCACTGACATAGTCGATGACCTCCTGCCTGCGCTCGTAGCAGAAGTCGATATCAATATCGGGCATGGACACACGCTCCGGGTTGAGGAATCGCTCAAACAGGAGATTATAGCGGATCGGATCAATGTTTGTGATGTGTAGGCAATATGAAACGATACTTCCCGCTGCACTTCCACGTCCCGGTCCTACGGGGATATCGTGCTCTCTTGCCCAGTTGATGAAATCCCATACAATAAGGAAGTAATCCACATAGCCCATCTTTTGAATAACACCCAATTCATAATTGAGTTTTTCTACAAGGGTACCGTCGTCGTCCGGATATCGTTCCTTTAATCCGTCAAAACACAGCTTATTGAGGTATGTCCATGAGTCATATCCTGCAGGAACATCGAATTTTGGCAGTTTTGTCACACCAAATTCAATTTCAACATTGCATCGGTCCGCGATCAAAGCTGTATTGGTGACAGCCTCCTGTGCATAGGGAAACAACTCACGCATTTCCATCTCGCTCTTGACATAGTACTGCCCGCCATCATAGCGCATTCTGTCCTGATCAGTAACCTTTTTGGCTGTCTGGATGCACAATAAAATATCATGTGATTGGGCATCTTCCGCGTAGGTGTAGTGAATATCATTCGTCGCCACCAGCGGGATGTCAAGCTCCCGGCTCATCCGCACAAGTGCAGTATTGACTGTCTTCTGTTCCGGGATTCCATGATCCTGCAGCTCCAGAAAATAATTGCCGCGCCCAAAGCAGTCGAGGTATTTCAGGGCAGTATTTTTTGCCTCCTCATACAATCCTTTTGTGATCATTCTGGGCACTTCGCCCGCAAGACACGCCGACAGGGCAATGATGCCTTCATGGTACTGTTGCAGTACCTCCATATCGACACGCGGCTTATAATAATAGCCTTCGGTAAATCCCTTGCTCACGATTTTCATAAGGTTGGAATAACCCTCGTTATTTTCAGCCAACAAAACAAGGTGGTGATACCTGTCCTCACCACCTGTTGTTTCTTTATCAAATCTTGAATTCGGTGCCACGTACACTTCACAGCCGATAATCGGCTTGATGCCGTTTGCCTTCGCTTCCTTATAAAAGTCGATTACGCCATACATGACACCGTGGTCTGTAATCGCGCCGCTGTCCATGCCAAGCTCCTTGATGCGCTTGACATACTCCTTTATTTTATTCGAACCATCCAAAAGGCTGTATTCCGTATGCACATGCAAATGTGTAAATGCCATGTTGTACCTCACGATCGATCTAATTACTATCTTATTACTCCTTTTAGTATATCAGTGAGAGGGGGGATTTTCAACCTTTTCATGCCAATAGAAAAACGCCCCTTTGATCTCTTGACCTCCGGGACGCTTTCCACATTCACACCTGCTTTTTATTATTTTTTACACTTTTTCAAAGCGCTTCACTTCTTCTGCTAACTGCTTTGAAATCTCCCGGTTATCTTCAGCCTGCTCCTGAATCAGCGTAATCGCATTTACAAGCTGAGAGGAATCGTCTGCCACTCCAGAGATCGATCTTGCACTCTCATCAACCGTCACAGAAATATTTCCAATACCCTGATTCATCACTTCCATCGTTCCGGCCATAGCAGCGACCTGCTCTGCAAAGCCTGTCAGGATACCATTCATCTCATTTGCATCCTGCTCGTACTGTACAATAATATTGACAAAATTGTCATAATCCTGAACAACATCCGAATTCACAAATTCAAGCATTTTGGAAGCCTCTGATGCCAGCTTGTTGACAGCTGCTGTCACCAGTTCACTGATTTTCTGAATTTTACTTGCTGTCTCACGGCTGTTATCTGCAAGGGATCGGATTTCCTCTGCGACAACTGCAAATCCCTTTCCTGCCTCACCTGCTCTTGCAGCTTCTATGGATGCATTTAAGGCAAGAAGATTTGTCTGGCTAGCGATATCCAGAATATTTCCGGTAAGGGAATTGATCTGCTCAACACTCTTGCTCTCTCCAACAGCCTGTTGCAACGATGTGCCAACCTGATGAAATACTTCAATCGCATCCTTTTTGCTCTGCTCTGCCTTCGTCTTCATATTTCTGGCACGATTTCTGATATCCAGCATGTTTGCCGAACCAGTGTGAGCACTCTGATCCATTGTGTGTACTTTTTGCAGAATCTCTTCACTTCCTCGTGAAAGCTCCTCAAGTGTCGTAGCGACTGCCTCCATACTTGCAGCAATTTCCTGCGTAACAGCAGATACGCTCACAGCACTCTGATTGGATTCATCAACCTGACCGGTCACTGCATCGGCAGACAGGCTCATTTTTGCAGACACTTCCTGCAGCTTCTGCATCAGGCTCTGAAGCTGCCCCATAAATCCATTGATGCCCCATACAAGCTGTCCAATCTCATCGTTTGATTTTGTCTGGATTCGCTCCGTTAAGTCCCCATGATTACTCTTAATTTTATCTACAATTTCTGTCAATTGTGCATTTGCATTTTTGGCAGGATTTGCAATCGATATCTTCACGACGACTGTTATAATCACCATCAATATAAAGCTGAAAACAATCAAAACAATATCAAAAACTGCAGTTCCTGACACGCGGATGTTACTTCGGTCGACATAGTATAAATAGCTTTCCTTTGCTGATTCAATTGCGGTGGCATCACCTGACAAAACTGCCTGATTGTATTGTGTGAAGGTCTCTGCCAAATCATTATTGAACCCTTCAATATTTGACAGTGCCGCCAGATTAAGGAAACAAATCAAAACCAGCAGAATACCAAGTCCACCCATTAAAAATATTACTTTTTTACCGATACTTTTCTTCATCTTTTTATCCCCATTCTTTCTTTTTTATGAAACTTCGGGTAGTTGTTTTCAAGTATTTGCTGTATTTTGAGCTTTATATCTGACATATTGTATATATTTTTTGTTTTTATCTGAATTTTGTGCTATTTTTTACATTTCGCACATTTTTGAATTTCAATGTGGTATACTAAGTTCTGCCATGGTAATACATTACTGACTAAGGAGAATGAAATTGAATACACATCTAAATTTATCTGACGCCCTCGGCGATTCTATTCCAGAGGATGAAGCTCTGTCTCTCATCAAATCCGAACCTGATGCCTACGATCGCTTTCAAAATTTTGCACCAAATGACCGCAAGACCATTCTGGAATTTATCCAGGGACAGCGTGGGCTAAAGATCACCTATGATCCTTTTTTCAAAAAAATCCTTTCACCCACCTACCACCCAAAGCGTCTCGAAGGCTTTCTTTCTGAGCTTTTAGGACAGCAGGTACATATCATAAAGGTACGTGAAAATGAGGGCATACGACTTTCTGAAAATGCTTCATACATTATTATGGATATTCTTGTGGAACTATCAGATGGTTCCTGTGTCAATGTCGAAATGCAGAAACGTGGTCTTTTATTTCCCGGTGAAAGAAGCTGCTGTTATGCTGCTGATTTTATTTCACGAGAATATGCGCTACTAAAAGCCGAAAAAGGCGACGAGTTTTCATACACGGATCTGCGCCCTTACTATCAGATCGTGCTAATGGAACAAAGCTCCCTGAATTTCAAGAAAGTGGCACCATACTATATACACAGGGAGCAGACCACCTACGACAGCGGGGCTGAAGTAGCTACGCTATGGCACACCATGTATGTATCTCTTGACACTTTCCATAAAGTAGTTCAGAATATAGATAACAGGCTACATGCATGGCTTACTTTCTTAAGCTCTGACAACCCTGCTGACATTATTAACCTGATAACTCTTTATCCTGAATTTCGTGATCTCTATCAGGAGATTGCCGAATTCCGAAAAAATCCGAAGGAGTTGATTTATATGTATTCTGAAGCACTTGCCATTATGGACCGCAATACCATACAGCTCACACTTGAGGCTGAACTCAATGACACCAAAGCTGAACTCAATGATACAAAAGAACAACTCAGTGATACAAAAGAACAACTCGCTGAAAAGGATAAACTGCTCGCTGAAAGCCAGAAAGCTCTTACTGACAAGGATAATCTACTTGCTGACAAAGACAGCATCATTGCCAAGCAACTTGCTGACAACGAAAATCTTCTCGCTGAGCTTGCAAAGTACAGGGAGCTTTATGGAGATAACAATATTTCCAAATAATATACTGTTTTTATCCATGGCAAAAGCCGCCCCCAAAGGCGGCTTTTGCGTTATTATGGTATGTCTTTTTTATAATCGATCCCGTTCCTGCAGGCACTCTGCATATTTTTGCTCAAAAAAGCGGGCAAGCTCGTACTCACCATATTGATGATACAGTTCAATAATGTGACGATAGCTGTTAATCTTCTCATAGCTTGCCGCATCGGGCAGCGTCGTCACTTTGACATATTTAATGAGTGCTTTTAATGGCTCGTTGTTATCCATCAGCACATTTGCATGAAAATACGCATACTTGGCGCTGTCACACTCCAACTCATAACGCTCCATCAGTGCAAGTGCGTCACTGCGGCGCCCGACACAGACATATGCTTTTGCCAAGCCCTCAATCATGGTCTGAACATATGTCAAATTCCGCGGCTCATCAAAAGCAAGTCCCTTCTCATAATAGATAATCGCCTTCTCGTAATGTTCCAGCACAAGCTCAGACTGTCCGATCTGGAAACAAAGATACGCACTTTCCCCCTGTTCGGAAAGCTGATGATGTAACAGTCTCAAGTTGCGCTCCTGCTTTTGCCGCATTTCCTCCGGTGGCAGGGCATAACCGTAATGAATCGCCTCCATCGGTATCAGAAAGCACTGTAGCGCAACTGGTTCCTGCAGCGCATCGGCCGGCACAAGCTGTTCGTGCACCGGCTGCTGAAACGTGAAATACTTTTTATTGTAAAGTCGCGGAATGTCATCACTGGAATACCCTTTCTCCCCACTCGACATAAAGATCAGATTCTGTAAGCGCAATGCCCCCGTATTCTTTGGAAAGGATTTGAGGCATTTAATAAATGCTGACACATCAATATTCGTAACATATTCGTCACAGTCAAGCACCAGAATCCAATCATTGGATGCATTGGCAGCACAAAAATTGCGTGCGGCGCTAAAATCCTCAATCCATGCAAAATCAAGCACTTTGTCTGCGTATTTCTGTGCGATTTCCCGTGTCCGATCGGTCGATCCTGTGTCCGTCACGACGATTTCCATGCCGTAAGGAACAAGCCGTTTTAGACACTCCTCAATATATTTTTCTTCATTTTTTGCTATGATACAAACCGAAACAGGTATCTTTGACATAGAATCCCCCTTTATTTTGGACCACAAAAGCCGCCCCGAAAGGCGGCTCTTGCTTTATTATGGTATGTCTTTTTTAAGCGATTAGCCTATTATCCTAAGAAAATCTTATCCTAAGATTGAAAGTACACCCTGGTTAGACTGGTTAGCCTGTGCGAGCATTGACTGTCCTGCCTGTGCAAGAATGTTCGCATTAGAGTATTTAACCATCTCTGTAGCCATATCTGTATCACGAATCTGGCTCTCAGCTGATGTTGTATTCTCAGCAACGTTATCCAGGTTGTTGATGGTGTGCTCTAATCTGTTCTGTACGGCACCGAGAAGTGAACGCTGCTTAGAAACAGTCTCAATTGCGTCAGAAATCGCGTCAATAGCATATGTAGCAGCCTTTCCACTGTCATCAGCTACGTTGAGGTTCTTTACACCAAGACCTGCAGAAGACATTGTCTTGATACCTACACTGATCTTGTTGGTCATGTCAGCATCAGCGCCTACATGAAGTGCGAATGATAACTCGTTGGCGATTTCAACCTTACCCTGAGTGATTTCAAATACACCATCACCCTTCTGAAGAACAGAAGCTTCAACATCAGCACCGACACTTGAAGCAGCTTTGAGTTCCTCTCCCATCATACGATAAGCGTCCTTCAGAGAAATATCCGTCTTTGATGTAGCAGACGTATCGATTGCAT
>JAFOYD010000214.1 GCA_017391545.1 Lachnospiraceae bacterium | reverse complement strand
GACAAATGGGTTCACTTTACGGTAATCAAATATAACAATGAGAACGCACTCAGTTGCGTCCTCACCATGGCATATTTCACGGCACCGGCATATTACAATATCGTGCGCGAATTTCCCACAGGAAAGGGCTTTGCTGACATGGTATTTATCCCAAGAGCAAATGCAGGCAGCCGCCCGGCAATGGTCATAGAATTAAAATATGACAAAACAGCCGATACTGCAATCAGACAGATCAAAGACAAAAGATACACAGGAGCATTGTCAGGATATCATGATAAGATTCTGCTTGTTGGGATTAACTATGCCCCGGACAACAAGAGCCACAGCTGCGAGATCGAGGAATGGGAAAGTTAAGCAAATATAACGGATGCAGTAAGTCAGGCATGATTACTGCGTCCGTTTTTGTGATGAAAAGTGACTAATACAGACTATATAGCCCGATTCCAGTGTCTTGCTAATTCTAAAGAGTATGTAGTACATTTTGATAATCTGGACCCCAGAGAGTATATCGCTAATCCATATTGTAATTTATATGTATATCAAAAGAAGAAAAAATGCATCGTTGCCGTAAAAGATTTCTGCATCAAACCGGAGCATCTATCAAAAAGCGGATATTTTTTAGTGAAATAAAGGAGACAAATGTTATGAAGTTAGTAAAGAAAGTAAATCATAGAATAATGGCATTGCTTTGCCTTGTAGTAGCTCTACAGACCTTATTATGGATAGGAGCTATCATTACAGGGGCGCTTACAATCAATGGAGGGATATTGCTCATCACGTTGATATTCAGTTTCATATGTACGGTAGGCATCTATTCCAAAGAATCAGAATACAATCTTCACGAATCAGTATCTGGTCAATATTACATTTATCGTGATCAAAGCAATACCCTACCAGAACATTGTGAGAGTAGATAATCAGGGCAACAAACTGATCGTATATGGAAAAACACCAAAAGAGACAGTTGCACTGGCGCAGACAAAGGAGATACCGGCTGTATTCATGCTGGCAGAGCTGCAAAGAAAAAATCCGGGCATCATTGTCAGATAGGTAGTAATAGACAGGAAGATATGATAGTATATAATGGACCAATTGGAGAACCTGTAGTAAATCCTACAGATGATTTTTTGAAAGATATTTTTTTCAACCAAGGTGAAGAATATTGGAAAAAGGATGTGGAGATTCTGGTATTGAAGTAGAGGGGTGCGATGAAAGAATTATATTTTTTATGATGACCCATATGTAAATACATAAGGGTCCACATAAGGGTCAGGCACAATAAGTAAGAATTACAATTGAGTTATGTATGTGAAAACAAAGTGAATGCAAGGATGGGGAAGATGAAATAAAATAAAGGACAGAGCAGTATTGCTCCATCCTTTATTTTGTGTTTATCCTATCTCTATTCAAGACCGTCAGCATATCGTTCCAGAATACGCTGAATCTTTTCAGTCGGTGTAGAAACATGCTCCATCGACAAATCATGATTCATAAAGTCGATAATGGAAGCCAGGAACTTGCTCATATCAGCTTCAAGATAATAGGGCTTGGTGAGCAGTTCAGGTGGACGATAGCTGAGGTTGGTGGTTATGACTTTGTCAAAGACGCCTTCTTCATACGCTTTGTCAAATGCTGCCAGACCATTCGTGAACAGACCAAAGGTCGTACAGATGAATACACGCTTTGCTTTCATGGCCTTCAGCTGTCTTGAAGTGTCGATCATGCTGTCACCGGAGGAAATCATGTCGTCAATGATAATGATATCCTTGCCTTCGATATCGTTTCCAAGAAACTCATGGGCAACAATCGGATTCTTTCCGTTTACAATGGTAGAGTAGTCACGACGCTTGTAGAACATACCGGTATCTGCACCGATCACGCTTGAGAAGTAGATTGCCCTGTCCAAAGCACCTTCATCCGGTGAAATTACGATGATATGATCTTTATCAAGTATCAGATCCTTTTCAGATTTCAAAAGGGCTCTTGTAAACTGGTAATGAGCAGTGAAGTTGTCAAAACCACTTAAAGGAGCAGCGTTCTGGATTCTGGGATCATGTGCATCAAAAGTGATGAAATTGCTGACGCCCATTTCTGTCAGTTCCTCAAAAGCATATGCACAGTCGAGAGACTCACGACCGGTTCTTCTGTGCTGTCTGCCTTCATATAAAAATGGCATGATGACATTGATTCGATGAGCTTTTCCATTTGTGGCAGCGATGACACGCTTTAAATCCTGATAGTGGTCATCAGGAGACATATGATTCGTGAAGCCGTTCATGGTATAGGTCAGACTGTGGTTGCACACATCTACAAGAATAAATAAATCTTTTCCACGTACCGTTTCCCCCAAAACTGCTTTGCCTTCGCCACTGTTAAAACGTGGTGTGGAAAATTTTGCAAGATAGCTGTCTTCGGCATATCCCTGAAAAGCAGGGTCGTTGTTATATACGTTGTTTACCTTGCTGCGAAAGTCTACCAGATAATCATTGACCTTTTTGCCCAGCTCTAAGGCGCTTCCTAAAACCACGAGCTTTAAAGGTGCTACGGGCATGGCACTTTCCAAATCTTTTGAATATGGCATTTTATATACATTCCTTTCTTTATCATATAAACACTCAATAATATTTTATAACATTCAGGTAGTGACACGTCAAGGAATTTCTAGTATTATTAAATAAGATAGTTAAAAATAAGAAATGAGGCAATCAATGAAAAAGGAACATTTACACATTGTTGAAAAAGTAATGCCGGGAAGTATTGCAGAGGAGCTTGAGATTGAAGCGGGAGATGTACTTGTAGAAATCAATGGAAATAAAATAGAAGATATCTTTGATTATCAGTATTACACGCAGGATGAATATATTGAAGTGCTGATCAGAAAGCCTTCGGGTGAGGAGTGGCTTTTGGAAATTGACAAAGAGTATGATGAGGATCTGGGCATCACATTTGAAAACGGCCTGATGGATGATTACCGTTCCTGTCACAATAAATGCATTTTCTGTTTTATTGATCAGATGCCAAAAGGAATGCGGGATACTTTGTATTTTAAAGATGATGATTCCAGGCTTTCTTTTCTACAGGGGAATTATGTGACATTGACAAATATGTCAGATGAGGATGTTGACCGTATCATTAAGTATAATCTTTCCCCAATCAATGTGTCTTTTCAGACGACAAATCCAGAGCTTCGGTGTAGGATGCTAAACAACCGCTTTGCAGGTCAGGCATTGGAAAAGGCATGGAAGCTGGCACAGGCAGGCATCACAATGAATGGTCAGATCGTGCTGTGCAAGGGCGTCAACGATGGGGAAGAGCTCGAGAGAAGCATCCGTGATTTGTCAAATTATCTGCCGAATCTTGAGAGTGTGTCGGTGGTGCCTGTGGGGCTCTCAAAATACAGAGAGGGTCTGTATCCGCTCGAGCCATTTACTAAAAAGGACGCAAAACAGGTCTTAGAGGTCATTCATAAATGGCAGGACAAGCTATATCCGGAGTATGGGCTTCATTTCATCCATGCAAGCGACGAATGGTACATCCTTGCTGAGGAGGAGCTGCCGGAGGAGGAGCGATACGATGGTTATTTGCAGCTTGAAAACGGCGTGGGAATGCTTCGGCTTCTGACGGATGAATTTCAGGATGCCTTTGCGGAGCTAAAGATCACAAAGGGCGTACAGATACCGGAAAGAGAGCTTTCCATCGCAACGGGAAGACTTGCATACCGGTTTATTGATGATATGGCAAAACAGCTCATGGAGCAGTATCCACAGCTTAAGATTCATATTTATCCGATCAGAAATGATTTTTTTGGAGAGATGATTACGGTGTCAGGACTTTTGACGGGACAGGATCTTCTGGCACAGCTAAAGGGGCAGGTACTTGGCGAGAAGCTGCTTCTTCCTCAGAATGTGTTGAAGAGTGGCGAGGCAGTATTTCTTGATGACATGACATTGCCTGAATTGGAAAAGGCTTTACAAGTTCCGATAGATATTGTAAAATCAAGCGGGCAGGACTTTCTTGATGCCATCATTTTTTAGAGTAGAAGAAATGGAGATAGATCATGGAAAATAGAAGCAAGAAACCGATTGTAGCCATTGTAGGTCGGCCAAATGTTGGTAAATCAACGCTTTTTAATGTGCTGGCGGGTGAAAAGATTTCGATTGTTAAGGATACACCGGGCATTACGAGAGACCGAATCTATGCGGATGTAAACTGGCTTAACTGGAATTTTACGCTGATTGATACAGGCGGTATTGAGCCGGACAGCAAGGATATCATTTTGTCACAGATGCGTGATCAGGCTCAGATTGCAGTAGATACGGCAGATGTGATTATTTTTCTGGTGGATGTCAGACAGGGACTTGTTGATGCCGATGCGAAGGTAGCCGATATGCTTCGGAGAAGTCATAAGCCGGTGGTGCTTGTCGTAAATAAGGTAGACAGTTTTGCCAAGATGGAGGCTGATGTGTACGAGTTCTACAATCTGGGCATTGGCGATCCGTATCCGATTTCATCAGTGAACAGACTTGGACTTGGTGAGATGCTGGATGCAGTTACGGGTCTGTTTGACAAAGATGCACTTACAGAGGAAGAGGATGACAGACCAAGAATCGCCATCGTGGGAAAACCCAATGTAGGAAAATCCTCCATTATCAATAAGATCGCAGGCGAGAATCGTGTCATAGTATCAGACATTGCAGGTACGACAAGAGATGCAATCGATACGGAAATCGTATATAATGATAGAGAGTATGTCTTTATTGATACGGCAGGTCTTCGCAGAAAAAACAAGATCAAGGAAGAATTGGAACGCTTCATGATTATCCGGACTGTCAGTGCGGTTGAGCGTGCAGATATTGTCATCCTTGTAATCGATGCCGTAGAGGGTGTTACAGAGCAGGATGCAAAGATTGCCGGTATTGCACATGACAGAGGAAAAGGAATTATTATTGCTGTCAATAAGTGGGATGCTATTGAGAAGGATGATAAGACGATTTACCGTTTCACGGAGAAGGTTAGAAATACGCTTTCTTTTATGACGTATGCAGAAATCGTATTTATATCAGCAGCTACCGGACAGAGAATCAATAAGCTTTTTGAGACGATCGACATGGTGATTGAGAATCAGTCACTGCGGATCTCTACAGGAGTGGTGAATGAGATCGTCACAGAAGCAGTTGCACTTCAGCAGCCGCCTTCTGATAAGGGAAAGCGACTTAAGATCTTCTACACGACACAGGTGGGAGTCAAGCCGCCTACCTTTGTGATTTTTGTAAATGACAAGGAACTGATGCATTTTTCATACACCAGATATCTTGAAAATAAAATACGAGAGGCGTTTGGCTTTAAAGGAACCTCTCTCAAATTTATCATAAGAGAACGGAAAGAGGACAAGTAAAAAATGATTCGTTTAGTATGTTTATTGATTGGCTATGTTTTTGGATGCTTTCAGACATCCTATATTTATGGAAGGATGCATGGAATTGATATCAGACAACATGGAAGCGGTAATGCCGGAACGACGAATTCGCTCCGTGTGCTTGGTAAAAAAGCAGGTGCAATTGTGCTGTTTTGTGATATTATGAAGACAGGACTTGCAATCACTCTGGTACGGTTTTTGTTTAAAGAACAGTATGGAGATATTATTTACCTGCTTTCAATTTATGCAGCCGCAGGATGTATTTTAGGACATAATTTTCCATTTTATCTGGGATTTAAAGGGGGAAAGGGGATTGCATGTACGGCAGGCCTTATCCTGTTCTTCCATCCATATTTGATCCTACCACAGGTCATTACATTTTTCGGTACTTTTCTGATCACCCATTATGTATCACTCGGATCGCTTCTTGTAGAGATTGTGCTTGTGGCTGAGATGATCATCTTTGGACAGATGGGAGTGTGGAACATGGAACAGCCGGCACTGAACGAGCTGTATATCGTTACAGTGCTTCTGGCAATATTGGCATTCTGGGGACACAGGGCTAATATTGACAGGCTGATACATAAAAAAGAGAGAAAAACATATCTGAGTAAAAAGAGCGAGTAATAAAGATGAAAGGTTAAGGTATCGTTATGGCAGAAATAGGAATCATAGGAGCCGGAAGCTGGGGAATCGCGTTGTCAGTGCTCCTGCATAATAACGGACACCATGTGACAATCTGGTCAGCACTGAAAGATGAGATCGACATGCTGAATCGAGAACATGAACAGAAGGATAAGCTTCCTGGTGTAAAGCTTGCAGACGATATGGTATTTACGACAGAGCTGTCAGAAGCAGTCAAAGGAAAGGATGTACTGGTGCTTGCAGTGCCATCTTCCTTTACAAGAACGACTGCACACAGCATGAAGGAATTAGTAGCAGAGGGTCAGATTATCGTGAATGTGGCAAAGGGCATAGAAGAGTCTACATTGATGACACTTTCACAGATAATTGAAGATGAGATCCCGCAGGCTGATGTAGCAGTATTGTCAGGACCTTCCCATGCTGAGGAGGTTGGCAGATGTATTCCCACCACGATCGTCGTAGGTGCAAAGACAAGAAAGACAGCAGAATATATACAGAATATTTTTATGAGTGATGTATTCCGCGTATATACAAGCCCGGATGTACTTGGCATAGAGCTTGGTGCAGCCTTAAAAAATGTGGTCGCTCTGGCAGCAGGTATCGCTGATGGACTTGGATATGGAGATAATACAAAAGCAGCACTGATCACACGCGGTATCGCTGAAATCAGCAGACTGGGCATGGCAATGGGCGGTAAATTTGAAACGTTTTGTGGTCTGTCCGGTATGGGAGACTTAATTGTAACGTGTGCAAGTATGCATAGTAGAAACAGACGCGCCGGTATCCTGATCGGTCAGGGCAAGACAATGGAAGAAGCTATGGCAGAGGTCAAGATGGTCGTTGAGGGAGTTTATTCCGCCAAGGCGGCTATGGGACTTGCCCAAAAATATCAGGTGGAGCTTCCGATCATCGAACAGGTGAATAAAGTGCTCTTTGAGGGTAAACCTGCTGCAGCCGCAGTGAAGGATCTGATGATCAGGGATAAGAAGTTGGAAACGAATACAGAATGGGAAGCATAAGTCTCATACAATGAGATTTCGGAGAGGAGATACAGATGGCAAATACAGAATTTAACAGCACACAGGATTATGTGGCAAGTGAGGAGCTGCTTGCGAGTGTCAATGTAGCGATTGCACTGAAAAAGCCCCTTTTGATCAAAGGAGAGCCTGGTACAGGAAAGACAATGCTGGCTCAGGCAGTGGCAAATTCATTAGGCAAAAAGCTTATCATCTGGAATGTGAAGTCTACGACAAAGGCTCAGGATGGATTATATATGTATGATACGATTCAGAGACTTTACGATGGACAGTTTGGTGAGGAGGGTGTTGATGAGATCGCTAGATATATCAAGCTTGGAAAGCTCGGTGAGGCGTTTGAGAGTGACGAGCAGGTAGTACTTCTGATCGATGAAATCGACAAGGCAGATCTGGAGTTTCCTAATGACCTTTTATGGGAGCTTGACCAGATGGAATTCTATATTCATGAGACGAAACGCACTGTAAAGGCAAAGCACAGACCGATCGTGATTATTACGTCTAACGCGGAGAAAGAGCTTCCGGATGCGTTCCTTAGAAGATGTATTTTCCATTATATTGATTTTCCGGAACCGGAACTCATGGAGGAAATCATTAAGACACACTATCCTGATGTAGAGGAAAATCTTATGAAAAATGCCATGCAGGTATTCTATGATATCAGGTCGCTTCGGGATATTCGTAAAAAACCGAGTACATCAGAGCTGATCGATTGGATCAATGCGTTGCAGATTGGTGGTATTTCGGCTGATACCTTGAAAGAAAAGATGCCTTTTCTTGGTGTCGTAGTCAAAAAAGATGAGGACTTGGAAACCGTAAGAAAAGAAATCAACCAGTAAATTAGGAAATTGAGGGAAAAGAATGTTTTCTAAATTTTTCTATGCATTAAAGGATAAAGGGCTTGAAGTCACGTTAAGTGAGTGGCTCGATCTTCAGGAGGCTCTTGACAAGGGACTTTGCGAAAGCTCTCTGACAAAGTTCTACTATATCGCGAGGATGCTGCTTGTAAAGAGCGAGACAGAGTTTGATAAATTTGATATGGCTTTTGAGGAGTGCTTCAAGGGTGTCAAGTACGAGACTGAGATTGGAAAGAACATGCTTTCATGGCTGGACAAGCCGGAAATGAGTGCACTGCTTCACGAGGAAGAAAAGCACTGGCTGAATCAGATCGAGGATATTCACGTGGACAAGGATGATGTGGAGGAGAAGTTCAAACAGCGTCTGAAGGATCAGGATTCTGAGCACAATGGAGGAAGCTATTGGATTGGTACAATGGGTAAGACGCAGTTTGGCAACACTGGTGGAAACGTAGGCGGTGTTCGTGTAGGCGGAACGACTGGCTACCAGTCCGCATTTTCGGTTGTTGGAGCTCGCAAGTACAGGGATTTCAGAGATGACAAGGTGATTGATAATCGCCAGTTCCAGATGGCATTGAGACGGTTGAGACAGTTTTCAACAAAGCTTGACATTCCGAAAACAGAGCTTGATATTGACAATACGATCGACAAGACCTGCAACAACGGCGGATATCTGCAGATTGAAATGATGAAACCGCGCAAAAATGCGGTAAAGCTCATGCTTCTCATGGATTCGGGCGGAACTATGATTCCTTATACGAAGCTTATGAATGATTTGTTCCAGTCAGTGAACAAGTCAAACCATTTTAAGGATGTAAAGGTATATTATTTTCACAACTGTATTTACTCAAAACTGTACAAGACACCTGAATGTGAAAATGGAGACTGGATTGATACCGAATGGCTTTTCAGAAATGCTGACAGTGATTATAAGGTCATTATCGTGGGAGATGCAGCGATGGCGCCGGAGGAGCTTTATTCTGATACAGGAAACTACAGAGGACCAAATGGCGGCCTGTCAGGATTTCAGTGGCTTCAGCTGGTAAAGCGACACTATAAAAAAGTTGTATGGATGAATCCCAAAATGGCACCTGGAAGAGCACCGTGGCGTGAGGCGGAAACAGCAGTAAAGGAAATATTTCCGATGTATAAGCTTACGGTAAAGGGACTTAATGAAGCGATGGTCACATTAATGTCAAACAAATAATCATTAACAAAGGACAAAATCAGGCAGACTCTGATTTAGAAAGGCAAGGATAGGGTGATGGAGAAGACGACCCCGGAAAGAAAGGTACTTTTACGCGAGCAGGATGTATTTTATGTCTATGATAAAAGAATTAATAAATGTGTCAAAGAGGACTGTGAGGGAACGGTCAAATATGGGCTTATTCTCAAGGTAAATATGCCTAATGGCGATACGCTCAATACCTTTGAATGCAATAAATGCCATATGAAATATACGGCATATCCAAATTATGTACGTTTGACATCAAGTGAGGAACTTACAATCTATAATCGGGATGAAGTGGAGGCTCGTGACAAGAAGCGAGCAGCAGATGCTGCAAAGCAGGAAGCGAGGGCAAAAAAGAAAGAGTTTGCAAAAAAGAACAGCAGTATGCCCTACGGCAGAAAACCATATGGGAAGCAAGCTGACGACAAGAAACCTTATGACAGGAAATCATATGAAAAAAAGCCCTACGATAAAAAGTCCTACGATAATAAGTCCTATGAGAAGAAACCTTACGAGAAGAAACCATATGACAGGAAGTCGTATGAAAAAAGGCCCTATGATCAGAAGCCATATGACAAGAAAAACTATGAAAGAAATTCGTATGACAGCTATCAGAGTGATAGAAATCGTGATTATCGTTCTGAAAAGGATGGACGCAGAACTTATGGACAGAAAGAATATCGCGGTGGTGAACGCACTGCTTATGATAAGAAAAGCAATTCCGGTGGATATCAGAAGCGGTATTATAAGAATCCCAAAATGAAATAGTATGATGGAACGAACCATAACTGTAAATTATTTGGACAGTTATGGTTCTTTTTTTGTGTATGAAAGCATATGCTTAGTTAGATTGATACATATCTTTCAAAATAATCATTGGGGAAGGGAAAACTATGAGCCAGCTTGATGCAAATCAGGAATTTAATCTATACAGAGATATCAGTCAGCGTACCGGAGGAGAAATCTATGTAGGAGTCGTGGGACCTGTCAGAACGGGTAAATCTACATTTATTAAGCGTTTTATGGATCTGATGGTCATTCCACAGATTGAAAACGAGCATGAGAGGACACGGACTCAGGATGAACTGCCACAAAGCAGCGGAGGAAGGACAATCACAACGACGGAACCGAAATTTATACCAAAAGAGGCAGCACAAATTGAAATCAGTGCTGGAATCAATGTAAAAGTCAGACTCATAGACTGTGTGGGCTATATGGTTGAGGGTGCGGCAGGCCATATGGAGGAGAATGTGGAGAGGATGGTAAAGACTCCATGGTTTAAGGAAGAAATCCCATTTACGCAGGCCGCAGAAATTGGAACCAGAAAGGTGATACAGGATCATTCAACGATTGGAATTGTGATTACGACGGATGGCAGCTTTGGTGAGATACCCCGCAGCTCCTACAAGGCGGCAGAGGAGCAGACAATAACAGAGTTAAAGCAGCTCGGAAAGCCATTTGTAGTCCTTGTGAACACAACAAAGCCCTATTCGGAGGAAGCAAAAGCAATCGCTGCAGAACTTGAGAAAAAGTATATGGTAAAGGCGATTCCGGTAAATATCGAGCAGCTTAGGAGAGATGACATCACAATGATCCTTGAGCAGGTTATGTATGAATTTCCTGTATCAGTGATTGAATTTTATACACCGAAATGGATGGATATCATGGCAGTTGATAATCCTATGAAAAAAGAAGTCATAGAAAAACTTCATATCCTGATGGATAAGGTCAGAACTGTGCGGGATCTTGTTGAAAAGGATTTCTGCCAGTTGTTTGAAAAAGACAGTGAATACATCAGACGTTGTAAATTTGACCATGTCAATATAGCAGATGGTTCTGCCTCAATTTTGCTGGAAGGGGATACAAAATATTATTATGAACTTTTAAGCTCCATGACAGGTGAGAAGATAACAGGAGAATATCAGCTGATGCAGTTGCTCTCCAGTCTGGCAGATATGAAAAGAGAATATAAAAAAG
>JAFOYD010000213.1 GCA_017391545.1 Lachnospiraceae bacterium | reverse complement strand
TGCGTCAAGCAATGATGTTGAGATAACCCTTTTTTATGGCAATGTGAGAAGAGCTACCACAATTAAGGATGCAAACGGAAAGAGAACGACGGGTACGACGGCAGATGAGCATGTATCCACAGCGGTACTCAAAAACGGCCAGGAGTATGAGACAACCGATATTAAAGTCAATAATGAACATTTCTATGGGTTTTATATGCCTGTAAAGGATACCGATGGAAACATTATCGGAATGGTATTTGCGGGTAAGTCAAAGGCAGAGGTCGCTTCGTTCATTCGTGTTAGAATTACCTTTATCATAGGAATAGCAGTTGCAATCTACATTGTGTGTATGATTGTTGCAATCAGAGTAAGCAGAAGGCGTTTCCTGGATCCGATTGAGAAGCTTTCTGCTGTGGCAAATAAGCTTGCAGAAGGCGATATCAGACAGAAGGTAGAGCGCGAGACAAATGATGAGTTTGGTGATTTGACAGAAGATTTTGCAACGATGATGGCAAATATCAGTGAGCAGGCGCTGATTACGGAAAAGGTAGCTGACGGTGATCTGACAGTGGACTGCAAGCCGACAAGTGAACAGGATATTATGGGTAAGGCCATCAAAAAGATGGTCCATGACAATAATAAAAATCTTACGATCATACGTGATGCTGCCGCAAGAATGGTATCCGGTGCAAATGAGGTGGCAAGTGCAAGCAATTCTCTGGCACAGGGAACAACAGAGCAGGCAAGTGCGATTGAGGAGATCACAGCCTCCATTGAAGAAATCGCAAATGGTGCGAAAATCAATGCTGATGAGGCAAATAAGGCAAATGATCTTGTACAGAACACAAAGGATGGCGCAATTCGTGGTAATGATCAGATGAAGCATATGATTGAGGCAATGCAGGATATCAATGAGTCATCTGAGAATATCTCAAAGATCATGAAGGTGATTGATGATATTGCATTCCAGACCAATATCCTTGCACTCAATGCTTCCGTAGAGGCTGCAAGAGCAGGTGTACATGGAAAAGGATTTGCAGTTGTGGCTGATGAGGTCAGAAATCTGGCAAGCAAATCTGCAGAGGCAGCAAAGGATTCAGCAGAGATGATCGAGGATTCCATCAGAAAAGTTGAGATTGGTTCAAAACTTGCAATTGAGACTGCATCGGCTCTTGAAGAGATTTTGGGCTCTGTTGAGAACATTGCTTCCATCGTAAGTCATATTGCAGAGGCTTCGGCAAATCAGGCAAGTTCTGTAGGACAGGTCAATGCAGGAATTACACAGATTGCAGATGTGGTACAGACGAACTCTGCCACATCCGAGCAGTGTGCAGCGGCGAGTGCAGAGCTTTCAAGTCTTGCAGGCCAGCTCCAGCATGCAGTTGGCAAGTATAAGCTGCTTGCAGGTAAAAAGAGAAAAACTGATTTTGACGATGAAATCATAGATGAGGATACGAATGATCGTTTCGTTGATAATGAAAGTATCATTTCGCTTGAATCAGATTTCGGCAAATATTAATTTAACAGCTTATATTACTACCCCGGCAATTTCAATATATGTCGGGGTAGTGTTCAATCATAATAGTGTAAGGAAGAGACAGCATTGAAGATATACGCAGCCAGGACTTGTGAAACAGGGACAGAAAAGTTACAAAAACTGCTTGACAGCGACCGGCAGAAAAAAGTGTCCGCACTAAAAAATGAAAAGGAAAAATGCAGAAGCATCACCGCAGGATTACTGTTACGCCATGCCTTTTTAAAAATGGGACATTGTGAGCAGGAGTGGCAACAGGTCAGAATCGAAACGGAAGCATATGGAAAACCATATATCAAAGGATATGAGAATTTTTACTATTCATTGTCTCATTCAGGAGAATGGATCCTATGTGTCGTGGATGGTGTCCCGGTCGGGTGTGATATACAGGAGATGGCACCCTGGAAGCTTCAGATTGCGAAAAGATTTTACAGCAAAGAAGAGTATGACAGGATTGCTGTAATCAATGAATCCGAAGATGATGCGAGAACGAGGCTGTTCTATCATATGTGGGCTGCCAAAGAAAGTGCGGTAAAACTGAGTGGAAGAGGCATCGGTGAGGGAATAGACCGCTATGTGACTGACGACAATTTTTGTTTTATACATGATGTGGAAACAAATCAGAAAATTCCAATAAGACTCTATGATGAATTAGACGGATATGCTGTCTGCGTATGCAGTGAGTCAGGAGCTTTTCCTGATCAAATAAACTGGGTTGACTGTGGTATTGGGTAAATGGAGGAAAAATAATGCTAAAAGCAAACGGAAAAAATACTGTTAGAAAAGGTGAAGTCATATTTACAAAGGGTGAAGAGCTGAGCCAGATTGGAATCGTTCTTGCAGGTAAGGTACTGATGCAGGCTGATTGTATCAAAATGGTAAGACCGCAGGGAACATATCTTGCACTGAATGCAATAGGCAGTGAAACCTATTCGGCGACGTATACGGCAATGGAGGATTCCGTGATCTATGCACTTCCGGTTCAGGGCGAGGCAACACTTACAAACATTATTGGAAAAAATGCAGATTTCCGCGCGATCATGATTTCCTCACAGTTTCGGACAGCAGTTGAACTTTACAGGGTAAAAACAAATCTTTCAGAAAGAGCAGAGAGATTATATACCTTTGCACAGCGGACCTACGAGGAGTACAAGCAGATCTGTAAGGCATTTGGCATTCCGGCAATTGGACTTGAGGACTTAGAGGATCTTACACCATATGAAGGAATTCAGGATGCCAATGAATATCGCATTGCATATTATGAAGAGGGGGCAAAAATCCCTTTAAGCGCGAATAAAGCATATTTCTCTTATAGTGAAGAAATGGTAAGCTTTCAGGTAAATGAGATTATTGGACTCGCTGCATCGTTTCGTGAAGACTGTGCTGCGATGACAGAATACATAAAGAACCTTTTGGATGCGATTTGTCTGAGGGAGCGAAATAATCTTTATGATTATGTGTGTCAAAAGGCAGCTGAGATCAAGAAAAAAGATGATCTTCCAATCGAACTTCATGTACTTCTGAATGGAATTGTGGATGAAGTAGTCTTCCAGTACAATGAACTGAAACGTCATTGTGCGGAATTGCCTGTTTTGGATATCGAGCAGATCAGAGGTAAGATGTCCAGCCTGGAAACCAGAAAAATGGCGGTGAGCACGCAGAAATCAAAGGAAGAGCGCGAAGCAGAAATAAAACGTGATATGGAATCTCTAAAGGGATCAATGGAACAGATTCTTAAGTTTGCCACGTTGAGCGATGAGGATAATCAGACACTGAGGACAAATGTAGAACATCTTGTCAATGTACCGGACAGGCTGTCTGTAGAGGATGATGTCAAGAAGGCGAAAAAGACAATTACCCCGCTTGTATTTAAACTCTATCTGTCCTGCTATCGCAAGATCAAAGAAGGCCTGCTGGTGCCGCCGAAGGCAGTAGAGCTCTTTATGAATTACGGAATGCTTGATGAACGACTGCTGGATGTGGAGCAATTGGAGTTTTTATGCAGTATTGAGCCGGAAGTAAATGAAGGTCCATGCAAGGTGGTTACCATGATGGAATGGCTTGACATGATTTACGAGGGAAAGAGGGAGCCATCCAAGAGTGAATTTGATGAGGATTATGTAGAAAATCTCCGCTCGCTCAAAAAGCAGGGAGAGATCACTGAAAAGGAACAGAAAGCGCTTCTTGATAATATGGATAAGCGTGTAGAATATGAGATCATGAATATGCAGATGAGTAATTCACGCTCTGTATACGGTCAGCCTTCGTCATATATGCCGATTTTGTATAAAGAGGCAATATTTGGTTATCTTGATAAGATTCTTGTCACGAGAAAAAGAATCAATGAGAGCGTCAAGCGCCTGATGAAAATCGATTATTCTGTATTTTATCGGGAAGTTATCTACTCCAACACCAAACTCAAGATCATCAATGAAACGGTCATGCGAAATGTATATCCTGATGTGATTCTGCTTCCTCTGTTTGGAACGAATGCTTCGATGTGGCAGGAGGTTGGTGGTAAGAATAAGGGCACTCCGGGCAGGTTCTGCTTTCCGATTATGACAAGTAGCAATATCGATGAATTGATGGTCAAAATGTTCGGACGCTTTCGATGGGAGCTTTGTCGCTGTATTCAGGGAATGGCGTGGAATGATGTTAAGGTCAAATCGCTTACCTCAGAATATATGGACTATATCCAGTTCTATCGCAAGAACAGGGATTTATCTGATGAAGCACGTGAAAAAATCAAACTTCAGATACAAAAAGCAAGAAATAACTCGCGCGAAATTTTTCTCATGGATTATGAGGCGTGGATTAAGAATGAGTCAAATGGTTCGATGAAGATGAATAAGGTAGCCCGAGAAATCGTGGCCACTTACTGTCCGTTTGAAAAAGAACTTCGGACAAAGCTTAATGCCCAAAAGCCATATGAGGTGGCACAGGCAAGAAGCTATCGAAATGCTTTAAAAAAGAAGCAGGAGTTTGAACTGAAAATAAAAGCGATACAAAAAGTTACGGCAGATGTGCCCGAGGAGATTCTGGAGACGTATTCATATTATGCGGATCTGTGATGAGAATGAAACGTGCGCCGCAAGGCTCACCTGAGAAAAGCCACGCATCAAGGTGATGATTGATGCGTGGCTTTCTTATAATATTTATTCACTTCTTTCAGAATCACCAGAGCTTGCAGGTTCCTCGTCCTCAGAACTGTCCTGAGTGTCGGGAAGCAAAACCGTCACAGTTTCTATTCGGTTGTTTTCCACCTTCTCGGCGGTCAGTGTGATGCCGTCACTGGTAACAATGGATTCTCCTTCTTTTGGGAATCTGTCGAGTAATTCAATCATGATGCCACCGATGGAATCGTAATCCTCAGAGTGGAATTTGGTATCAAGTTCATCATTGATATCGTCGAGCTTCATGCTTCCACTGATTTGATACTGGTTTTCACCGATTTTTTTCAAAAGTTCAGCTTCGTCAGCATCGAATTCATCACGAATCTCGCCCACAATTTCTTCAAGAAGGTCTTCTACTGTGATCATACCGACAGTAGCACCATATTCATTTAAAACAAGCGCTACATTCGAGGTGATCAGGCGCATTTCTAAAAGCAGATCAGCTGTTTTCTTGTATTCGTAGGTGTAATAGCCTTCGCGCATGATATCTCGTATGTGAAAATGATCTTTCTCGGCAATCAGCAGAAAATCTTTTACAATAACGATACCAATGATGTTATCGACATCATTTTCGTAGACGGGAATACGTGTGTACATGGAATCACGGAAAATAGTCAGCAGTTCATCGTAAGAAGCATTGACATCTACGGTCGTCATGTCAATACGCGGTGTCATGATATCTTTTGCAACGGAGTCTCCGAATTCAAATACATTGTAAATAAGGTTTTTTTCTTCCTGCTCGATCACGCCATCTTCATGGCTTACATCGACATACGTCTTTAGCTCGGATTCCGTCATGGTCACACGACTGGACGAGTCGATATGTAGGAGCTTAAGAAATGCACCGGATATTTTGTCAATGATGAAGATTACGGGAGTCAGTAGCTGCATGAGAAAATAAATAGGTCTTGCATATGCAAGGGATAATTTTTCATTGTTGCACATGGCCCACGTTTTTGGAACGATTTCACCAAAAATCAGTACAAGAAGTGTGAGCACACCGGTACTGACACCGACCGCAGCATTTCCCCAGATTCGGATGACGAGTGAGGTCATCAGAGAGGAAGCAGTGATGTTCACAATATTGTTTCCAATTAGTATGGCACTAATGAGTTTGTTTTTATTGTCGAGAATTTTTTGTAGCGTGAGTAATCTTGCTGTGGGATTTTCTTCGACCATGGAACGCACCTTTACAATGCTTATTGTAGTAAGGGCAGTTTCTGCTGATGAGAAAAAGCCTGACAGAATTAAAAGTACCGCAAGAATCACAAGTTGTATGGCACCGGGGGTATCCAAAAAAATCACTCCTTTAATAAAATAGTAAATAGATATCGAACAATTGTGTCATATTATTATGCATATTCGCATAAATTATAACAGTGTTAATGGAATAATACAAGAATATATCTGTAAAATGGAGGTAAAGTATTATGAAAAATGTATTAAGTATTGACCGGATGGTGGCACTTTTGAAATGTCTGATGGCATCTTATCTCATTACAGGAGTATTACTCTTGACAGTGGCAGGTCTATTGTACAAGTTCTCACTTGGAGAAACAGTAATTGATATCTGTATTATTGTTGTTTACTGTATTTCATCACTTTTAGCCGGAATGCTTTTTTCAAAGGGCGCATCAAAACGCAGATTTCTGTGGGGAATGTCAGCAGGTGCTGCGTACTTTGTCATCATATGTGTTGTTTCGGCAATCGCAGAGCCAGATTTCAATCCAATCAGCAATTCCTGTATCACAACGCTTCTGATTTGCCTGGGAAGTGGCATGATGGGCGGTATGATCGGATGAACGATAAAAGTGGTATAAAATAGAAAAAATTTTTGAAAGATTAAACTGTTTTTTTGGCAGATGTATGTTATACTGTTATAAATGATGCGTAACTAATGAATCGTTACGACGACACAATACAAAAGCACAAGGAGAGAAATGAATGAAGTACACATTACACAAGAAAACGGCACGAATAAAAGCACTTCTGATGGCATTGATTCTGATGGTATTGATGGCAGCTCCACAGTTTACGGTACAGGCAGCACCAAATGAGGTGACACAGGCATCACTTGGAATTGACGTTTCGCGTTATCAGGGAAAAATCAACTGGGATATGGTGGCTGCATCAGGTGTGAAGTTTGCTATGATCAGAGTTGGCTATCGTACACAGGGTACAGGCATTTTGAATGAGGATCCTTACGCAAGATATAATCTTCAGGAGGCACAGCGAGTAGGACTGAAGGTGGGGGCATACTTTTTCTCGGCAGCAGTTACAGAGGCTGAGGTCGTTGAGGAAGCAAATTTTACTGCCAATATGATCGCAAAATATAAGATAACATTCCCTGTCGCATATGATTGTGAGGGCTTTCGAAATGCATCAAGCAGACAGTATGGCATGGATAAGGCTGTAAGGACAGCACTTGCAGTGAAATTCCTCGATACGATTGCGGCAAAGGGCTATACGCCGATGTTCTATGCTTCCAGAAATGAGATGACAGACAGCAGGGACTGGGATATGAGCATCCTTAATAAATATAAAGTGTGGGTAGCGCAGTATCCGACAGAACCGTTTCCAATCACGCCTGTAAGCACCTATGCCGGCGTGCAGGCTATGTGGCAGTATACCAGCAAGGCAAGTCTGCCGGGAATCACAGGTACTGTTGATATGAATGTATCTTACTTTGATTATGATGGAATAGCGGATCCAAAAGATGGAAGTGGTGCACCACAGGTAACGGAAGCAGCAGCAGCAAATGTACAGTACATTGATGTCAATGAGGTCGTAACACCGAATACAAAAGTTAATTTGAGAGTTGTGCCAAGCACAGAGAGCCCCGATACGATTGTCGTACCAATTAATCCCGGGGATATGGTATTCCGTACAGGAATCGGCAATAACGGCTGGTCAAAAGTGGTTCTGAATGGTCAGACTTTATATGCATATACAACATATCTGACAAAAATAATGTAAAAAAAGTGACATAAAAATCAAAAAGTACTTTGCGAAAGACAAATTTTATGGTATAATACATAAAGCTGTAAACTATAAATAAGGAGGCAATTGGTATGAAGCACATAAAGACATTGACTACCAGAGACTATAAAGAGTCTATGAAGAAGGGCGGATGCGGAGAGTGTCAGACATCTTGTCAGTCAGCTTGCAAGACATCCTGCACAGTTGGAAATCAGAGCTGCGAGAACACAAAATAGTGAAGCACGTGGCAACGTGTTTGCATACGCAGAGATGGCATTCATATTTTGCTTGAAAGATTTCACAATAACAGATTTTAGTAAGCAGCGATTTTTTTGATTAATCGCTGCTTATTATATGTAAATAAGCAGTAGGAAGGGAAAAAATGATACATCAGTATAAAAACAATGGCTATAATATCATTCTTGATGTTAACAGCGGTTCCGTGCATGTTGTGGATGAAATCGTGTATGATGTTGTAGCTGATATCGTAGAAAACAATCTTGAAAATGCAGATCAGTCTACCGTATTAAATGCATTAAGCAAAAAGTTTGCCGACAGAACAGAGGATCTGCCTGAAATCATTGATGAAATCTATGAATTGAAAGAGGAAGGGATACTTTTTACGGAGGACATTTACGAGAAGAGCATTGATGCTTTTAAAAATCGTGAGACCGTCGTAAAGGCGCTTTGTCTTCATATCGCACATGATTGTAACCTCAAGTGCAAATACTGTTTTGCAGAGGAGGGCGAGTATCATGGACGTCGTGCACTCATGAGTTATGAGGTGGGAAAAAAAGCATTGGACTTTCTGGTGGCAAATTCAGGAAGCCGTGTGAACCTTGAGGTTGATTTCTTTGGTGGGGAACCACTTATGAACTGGCAGGTCGTGAAGGATCTGGTGGCATATGGAAGAAGTCTTGAGGAACCTCATCACAAAAAGTTCAGATTTACACTGACAACAAACGGTGTGCTCCTGAATGACGAAATTTTAGAGTTTGTCAACAAGGAAATGGGGAATATCGTACTGAGCGTGGACGGCAGAAAAGAGATTAATGACAGGATGCGCCCGCTGGCAGGTGGTCAGGGCAGTTATGATTTGATCATCCCAAAATTTAAAAAGGTTGCTGAGAGCAGGAATCAGACGAACTATTATGTACGTGGAACATTTACGCATTTTAACAAGGATTTCGCGGCAGATGTCTGCCAT
This sequence comes from Lachnospiraceae bacterium, assembly GCA_017391545.1. Classification (GTDB taxonomy): domain Bacteria; phylum Bacillota; class Clostridia; order Lachnospirales; family Lachnospiraceae; genus COE1. The sequence continues at coordinate 6,337 of JAFOYD010000213.1, read as the reverse complement.
TTGGCAGATTTGGGATTTAAGCAGATTTCAGTGGAGCCTGTAGTAGCGCCGGAAAGCGAAGAATATGCGCTCGTTGAAGAGGATATTCCACAGATTCTTGCGGAGTATGACAAGCTTGCTGTTGAAATGTTAAAGAGACATAAAGAGGGAAAGGATTTTAATTTCTTCCACTTTATGATAGATTTACAGGGAGGACCTTGTGTTTACAAGAGACTTTCCGGATGCGGGTCGGGTACAGAGTATCTGGCTGTGACTCCATGGGGAGATTTTTATCCATGCCATCAGTTTGTGGGCCAGGAACAATTCCTCATGGGAAATGTGGATGAGGGGATCACAAATACCAAAATCCGCGAAGAATTTAAAGCATGTAATGTATATTCAAAAGAAAAATGTAAGAATTGCTTTGCAAAGTTCTATTGTAGCGGAGGCTGTGCGGCAAATTCTTATAATTTCCACGGAAACATCAATGATGCTTATGATTTGGGCTGTGAGCTTCAGAGAAAACGTGTTGAATGTGCAATCATGATAAAGGCTGCCTTGGCCGAGGAAGTATAAGGGTAAAAGGTATATGCTAAAGAAAGTAAAGGAGTATAAAAGTAATGAAGAAGAGCAGAGGTATTATTACTTTAATTCTGACTGCACTGATTATGGTGTCGTTAGGATATGTGGTTATTTGGGGTATTGGTACAGAAAAAGCTGGTGCAGCATCAGGAATCAAGCAGGGTCTTGATCTTGCAGGTGGTGTCAGCATTACATATCAGGTGGCAGGCGAGGAAAAGCCTTCTGCTGAGGATATGAGTGACACAATCTATAAGCTGCAGAGACGTGTGGAGACATACAGTACAGAAGCACAGGTATATCAGGAAGGTGATGACCGTATCAATATTGAAATTCCTGGTGTATCAGATGCTAACACGATTCTGGAAGACTTGGGAAGACCGGGCGCACTGTATTTTATAGCCCAGACAGATGCAGACGGAAATCAAAATTATTCTTACACAGGAGAAGGCTATACAGGTTATTCACTGAATAAGACGATTGATGAACTGAAGGCTGACGGAAGTATCGTTCTGGAAGGTACTGATGTGGATACTGCACAGGGCGGCTCCGCAAATGACTCCCTTGGAAACAGCCAGTTTGTCGTTGACCTTACTTTTACAAAGGAAGGAACATCAAAGTTTGGAGAAGCTACAACAAAAGCGTATGCAAATGGTGAATCAATTGGTATCTATTATGATCAGGACTTCATCAGTGTGCCAACGGTACAGGCAGCCCTCACAGACGGCAGGGCACAGATTACAGGTATGGGAGATTTTGAGGCTGCTGAGAGACTTGCAAGCCAGATCCGTATCGGTGGTCTGAAGCTGGAACTTGAGGAGCTGCGCTCTAATGTGGTCGGTGCACAGCTTGGCCAGGAAGCGATCGCAACAAGCTTAAAAGCAGCAATCATCGGATTGATTGTTATTGCAGTATTTATGGTACTGGTATATCGCATCCCAGGCCTTTCATCCGTATTTGCACTGATTATTTATACGATTTTAGTTGTTCTTTGTCTCAATATGTTTGAGATTACCCTCACACTTCCGGGTATTGCAGGTATCATCCTTTCAATCGGTATGGCGGTAGATGCCAATGTTATTATCTTTGCCCGTATCAGAGAGGAACTGACGGAAGGAAAATCTGTCAGAAGTGCGATCGACACTGGTTTCCGCAAGGCGTTATCTGCGATTGTCGATGGTAATGTGACAACATTGATCGCAGCACTTGTACTTGCCCTGAAGGGTTCCGGTACGGTGAAAGGCTTTGCATACACACTTGCACTTGGTATCGTGATTTCCATGTTTACTGCACTTGTTGTGACAATGCTGATTCTCAAGTCACTTTATGCAGTCGGAATCAGGGATGTGAAGTTCTATGGTACAAATAAGGAAAGAAAAACAGTTAATTTCTTGGCAAAGAGAAATATATTCTTTGCAGGATCGATTGTAGTGATTGTACTTGGCTTTGTATTTATGGGAATCAATGGTGCTTCCACAGGTAAGGCACTCAACTACAGCCTTGATTTTGTTGGTGGTACATCCACGAATGTAACGTTTAACGAGGATATGGATCTTGCAGCCATTGACGCAAATGTAGTTCCTGTATTCAGCAGTGTTACGAAAGATGGCGCTGTACAGGTACAGAAGGTAGCAGGTACAAATGAAGTCATCTTTAAGACAAGGGAACTGAATGTAGATGAGAGACAGGAATTAGAAGAAGCATTAGTCAGCAACTTTGGTGTCAACAAGGAACTGATCACAGCGGAAACAATCAGTTCGACAATCAGCTCTGAGATGAAACAGGACGCTGTTGTGGCTGTGTTGATTGCGACAGTCTGCATGCTGATCTATATCTGGTTCAGATTTAAGGATGTTCGATTTGCAGCCAGCTCCGTTACAGCACTTGTGCATGACGTACTTGTCGTATTGACATTCTACGCAATCGCAAGAGTATCTGTAGGAAGCACCTTTATTGCATGTATGCTTACAATTGTAGGTTATTCAATCAATGCTACGATTGTTATCTTTGACCGTATCAGAGAGAACCTTGGTGCTATGCTAAAGAAGGATACACTGGATGAGGTCGTAAACAGAAGTATCAGCCAGACACTTTCAAGAAGTATTTTTACTTCACTGACAACATTCATCATGGTTGCTACATTGTATGTGCTGGGTGTAACTTCAATCAAAGAGTTCGCGTTACCGCTTATGGTAGGTATTGTATGCGGTACATATTCTTCAATCTGTCTTGCGGGTGCACTTTGGTATGTGTTTAAGACAAAAATCAAGAAGGTTGAGAAATAACAGACTGTTTCGTAGGAGGGCTGCAGCGATAAACGTTGCAGCCTTTCCCTTTCTTGTAAAATCTATTATGGAGTATGTTTATGGATGCTTTGACAGTTAGGAAAAACGGAATATCAGCTGCTGTTCTCAAATGGATTGCTGTGGTGACAATGCTCATTGACCATTTTGCAAGGGCTGTATATAGTCAGGTGTACGGATACCAATATGAAATTTATGATCTGATGACAAAGATTGGACGTATTGCCTTCCCGATCTACTGCTTTTTGCTTGTGGAGGGATTTTATCACACTAAAAATGTAAGCAAGTACATCAGGAACTGCTTTTTGTTTGCCTTGATCTCTGAAATTCCATTTGATATGGCGATTTTTGGGAAAGTGATCTATCCAGGGCATCAGAATGTCTACTTTACGCTTGCAATTGGATTGTGTGCACTGGTAGTGCTTGATCAACTGAAGTATCGCTATGAGACGAAGTATTTACTGGCAAGGATTATCGTCATTGGTACCTTTGCGTATGCAGGGGAATTTTTTGATGTCGATTATCATTGGAAAGGGATTCTGTTTATTATCATGTTCTATTATTGTAGAAATATGGAGAAGTGGAGGAGAAATCTGATCGGTATTTGTGCCTTTGCATATGAGATTACCGCGCCACTGGCGTTTATTCCCATTCATTTTTATAACGGAGAGCGTGGGAGACAGATTAAATATTTATTTTATGCAATTTATCCGATACATCTGCTTATTTTTGGAATCATCAGATTTTATATTCATGGGAAATTGTGATATGCGAAAGAGAGGAATGACAAATGTACAGCTATGAGAAAAAGGTAGGATACAGTACCACTGATGAGACACTTACCATGACGGTACCTGCAATTCTGGACAGTTTTGAGGATGCATCCATATTTGAGGCAGAGGATGGATATATCAATATGGCTTATCTGTCCAAAAGGCATCTTGCGTGGCTTCTGGGATCCTGGAAAATTGTGATCGAGAGACGACCAAAACTCAATGAGAAGATAAAAATCACGACTGCACCATATGATTTTAAAGGATTTTTGGGCTACAGATGCTTTACACTTTCGGGAGAAGATGGCAGTGTGATCGTTAAGGCGGCTTCCATATGGACGCTGATCGACACAGCAAAGATGTGTCCCGTAAAGCTGACGCAGGAAATGATTGACGGATATGAACTTACAAAAATCATTGATCTGGAGTATACTTCAAGAAAAATTCCCCTTTTGGGTGAAGGTACTGAAGGGGAACGATTCACAGTGAGAAACTATCAGATTGATTCCAACAGACACATGAACAATGTAGAATATGTAAAACTTGCAATGGAGTCGCTGCCGGACGACGCAGTAGTCAGGGAGCTTCGGACAGAATACAAAAAGGCTGCCCGTCTTGGAGACCAGATGATATCAAAGGTTTATCGTGCAGATGATAAGTGTCAGGTAGTGCTGCAAGATGATCAGGATGAAATCTTTGCGATCGTTGAATTTATCCTGGAAACAAAAGAAAGGAAAGAGCGTTCTTATGAGTAAATGGATGGTGGCAACAAAAAGAGCTGATTTTAATGCCATTTCACAAAAATTTCAGATTAGCCCTGTGCTTGCACGCATCATCAGAAACAGAGATGTGATCGAAGAGCAGGATATTGATAAGTTCCTGAATGGAACGAGAGCGCAATTATATGCACCAGAGCTTTTGAAAGACATGGAGCAGGCAACAGATCTGCTGCTTGATAAGATTACAGAGGGAAAGCGAATCCGTGTGATCGGTGACTATGATATTGATGGAATTTGTTCTACATATATTCTTTACAGAGGACTTTGTGAATGTGGGGCGCATGTGGACACGGCAATTCCGCACAGAATACACGATGGGTATGGACTGAATGATAATCTGATACAGGAAGCAAGTGATGATGGAACAGATACAGTGGTCACATGTGATAATGGAATTGCTGCCTATGCACAGATTGAACTTGCGATTTCGCTGGGGATGACCGTGATCGTGACGGACCATCATGAGGTGCCCTATGAAGAAATTGATGGTATCAGGCATTACAAAATTCCGATGGCGGCAGCAGTGGTCGACCCCAAACAGGAGGACTGCAACTATCCGTTCCCTGAAATCTGTGGGGCTGTTGTGGCATATAAGCTGGTGCTGGCACTTCTGTCAAAGAAGAATCATTGTGACTGGCATGATGTGATGGAGTCTGAGCTGGGATTGGAGCTTTTGGAGTTCGCTGCATTTGCGACAATCGGTGATGTGATGGAGCTTAAGGACGAGAACCGAATCATTGTAAAAAGCGGGCTTGCGCTTATGAAGAATACAAGAAATATAGGATTGAAGGCACTGATGCAGGTGACCCAGACAGATCCATCACAAGTCAAACCGTATACGATCGGTTTTGTCCTGGGACCATGTCTCAATGCAACAGGGCGGCTCGACACCGCGGTAACGGCACTGAAGCTTTTTCAGACGAAAAGCTATGATGAGGCAGTTATGCTTGCAGGAGACCTGAAGGCGTTAAATGACAGCAGAAAAGAGCTTACACTCAAAGGTGTCGATGAGGCCATAGAACAGATTGAGGGCAGTGATATTGGGAAGGATAAGGTGCTTGTGGTATATCTGCCCGAAGTACACGAAAGCCTTGCAGGAATTATTGCAGGCAGAATCCGCGAGAAATATTATAAGCCGACCTTTGTGCTGACAAAGGCAGAAGACGGCGTGAAAGGTTCAGGACGTTCCATCGAGGCATTTCATATGTATGATGAGATGACAAAATGTAAGGAACTCTTCACGAAGTATGGTGGTCATAAGCTGGCGGCAGGTCTGTCACTGCCAGAGGAAAATGTTGATACATTCCGACGTACGCTCAATGAGAACTGTCAGCTTACAGAGGATGATTTTGAGGAAAAGGTACTGATTGATGTGCCGATGCCGATGGACTACGCAAGCCTTGAATTTGTGGCGGAACTGGACAGACTGGAACCGTTTGGGAACGGAAACCCCAAACCACAGTTTGCACAGAAAAATGTACATTTTATCAGTGGGAAAGTGCTTGGAGCCAACAGGAATGTGGGCAAATATCGTGTAGAGGATGACAATGGCAGAAAATATGAGCTGATTTATTTTGGCGATCTTGAGGGACTGAATGCATATATGGCACAAAAATATGGTGCAAAAGCTGTGGACAGACTTTATACAGAGGGTACACATGACATAGAGCTGTCTGTGGTGTATTATCCTGAGAAGAATGAGTTCAGGGGGAATGTATCACTTCAGATGGTAATGAAATATTATCAATAGCTTTATGTTTTGTTAAGAAAAATTATTCATTTTTTAGAGTTTAATCACACTTTTGACACATTTTGCTGTTATTGTATCTGCAACAGCGCACGGGTGGCCGCACCCGCCTTGTGGTGATCGCGGGTGACCGCGGCCTGGCGGGCGGCTACAACGCCAACATCTTTCGTCTGATGC
>JAFOYD010000212.1 GCA_017391545.1 Lachnospiraceae bacterium | reverse complement strand
CTGGAAATGCTCTGGAGAACATCAATGGCCGGATAATGATTTTTATGTCCAAGCTTTCTCGACAGCATTATATGACCATCAAGAATACTTCTCGCTGTATCTGTAATAGGCTCATTAAAATCATCACCGTCAACAAGTACCGTGTAAAGACCTGTAATGGAACCGTTTGATGACATACCGGCTCTTTCAAGGAGCTTTGGCATCTCACTGTATACGCTTGGCGGATATCCCCTTGTTACAGGAGGTTCGCCTGTCGCCAATCCGATTTCTCTCTGTGCCATGGAAAAACGTGTAAGAGAGTCCATCATCAGCAGTACATCTTTGCCCTGATCCCTAAAATACTCTGCAATCGCTGTCGCTGTCTTTGCAGCCTTATTTCTTTCGAGTGCAGGTCTGTCCGATGTCGCGACTACAACAATAGAACGGCGCATTCCCTCTTCACCCAGGTCACGTTCGATAAATTCCCGTACCTCACGTCCGCGCTCTCCAATCAGTGCGATTACATTGATATCGGCTTTGGTATTTCTGGCAAACATTCCCATAAGTGTCGATTTTCCAACACCGGAACCTGCAAAAATTCCGATACGCTGCCCTTTGCCGACTGTAATCAGACCATCTACTGCCTTTACGCCGAGCGAAAGTACCTCACTGATAATCGTTCTGCTCATTGGATCAGGGGGTGCAGCTTCAAGTGGATATCTTTTCACTGTGGCAGGATCCGGCAAATAGCCATCAATGCATCTGCCAAGTCCGTCAAGCGTCTTTCCAAGCAGGGATTCCCCAACTGATACACTAAGCGGATAGTTCATATTCTCAACAATACAGCCAAGTCCGATTCCTTCCGTTTCCTCATAAGGCATGAGCAGCGTCTTTTTATCCTTAAAGCCAACCACCTCTGCCAAAATTCCATGCTTTTTTTCCGAATCGGTGTAGATTTTGCACATATCACCCATTTTTGCATCCGGTCCTGCGGATTCTATGGTAAGACCTACCACATTCTCCACTTTTCCCAGCTTTTTAAAAAAACTTTTGTTCAAAACTGTCTGATATTTATCAAAGGAAATATTGGTTTCCATCTGCTTCATTCCTTTTATCTGTTTTAAGACTCATACGACAATAATCTCAATTCCTCATTCAGTGCCTCAAGCTGCGTTCCCAGACTACAGTCGAATACACCATTTCCAGTCTCTATCATACATTCATTTTTTCCGAGTGTGGCATCCTCAAGGAGTTCCACACTGTCAAGGGCAATGTTAGAGCCTTTGATCAGTTCCTTTTTCTGCATGCTTGCGAACGGATAATCCTCCTTGGATACATGAATCAGATAGGTACCTCCGCCCTCAATATTGTGCATGGTATTCTGTATGAGATATACGATCAGCTCACGATAGTTTTTAAGGCTCACATGAAAAATATGCTCATAGATGCCGGTCAGTGTATCTATAAATCTCGGTTCCAATTCCTTTAGTTTCTGCTGATATTCTTCCTCTATCGCAGATGCCTGCTCAGATATCTCGGAAAGTGCCTGCTCTTTCATCTCTGCAACACTGTCAAGCCCATCCTGATGTCCCTGTGCAAAGCCTTCGTTCCTACCCTGTTCCAGTCCTTCCTGATATCCCTGGTTTCTGCCTTCTTCAATCGCCTGAATCCGCTCCTGCTCAATCTGGGCAAGGGCCTCCTGCTTCATCGCTTCAATCTGGGCCTGCGCTTCTGCGATCAGTTCTTCATGAACCGGAGTCTGCTGTTGTTCAAAAGAAAAACTGTCGTTTGCGTCCTGCATCTGCTCATCCGGGTCCTGCATTCCACCAAGCACATTGCCATCGCCATCGCGGAGCAGTTCTGATACTTCTACTGCATTTAGTCCCTGTGTGAAGCCATCTGAAAATTCAGGTTCTTCACCACACTGCTTTGCCAGCTCCACTGCAAGCTCTTTGAGTCTTGCCTCGGCTCGTGCATTGGAATCAATGATTCTTGTATTGGCCGGGTTGACCACAACCCAGCCTGATTTTAATACGCCTCCATTAGACAACGATCTCGTCACCTCCGCCTCGAGAAATAACAATCTCTGCAGAATCCTCAAGTTTTCTTATAATGTTAACAATCTTCTGCTGAGCCTCCTCAACATCCTTCATTCTGACAGGACCCATGAATTCCATATCTTCCTTAATCATCTCAGCCAGACGCTTAGACATATTGCTGAAGATTGCATTCTGTACTTCCTCTGTAGAACCCTTACATGCGATCGCAAGGTCATTGTTGTCAACATCCCTGAGCACACGCTGGATTGCACGGTCGTCGAGAAGCAAGATATCCTCGAATACGAACATTTTCTTTCTGATCTCGTCTGCAAGCTCTGGTTCCTCCACCTCGAGAGTCTCCATAATATGCTTCTCTGTTCCTCTGTCTACTGTATTCAAGATATCTACCACTGCATCGACACCGCCAATAATGGTGTAATCCTGATTTACCAGTGACGAGAGCTTTGACTCCAATACACGTTCTACCTCTTTGATAACATCAGGGCTTGTTCTGTCCATTGTTGCGATTCGTCTTGCCACATCTGCCTGTTTTTCAGGTGTCAGTGCTCCAAGAATGGTAGCAGCCTGTCCTGCTGACAGATAAGACAAAATCAGTGCAATTGTCTGTGGATGTTCATCCTGTATAAAGTTCAATAACTGTGACGCATCTGTCTTTTTCACAAATTCGAAAGGTTTTACCTGCAAAGACGCTGTCAGCTTTCCGATTACATCCATTGCCTTGTCGATGCCAAGAGCCTTCTCCAACAACTCCTTGGCATAACCGATACCACCCTCTGCAATATACTGCTGTGCCAGACACACCTCATAGAACTCGTTAATTACCTTTTCCTTTACCTGAGGAGTGACGCTTTTCGTATTTGCTATTTCAAGTGTCAGATCCTCAATCTCATCCTCGTTCAGATGCTTGAATATCAGGGAGGACTTCTCCGGTCCGAGGGCAATCAGTAGGATTGCCGCTTTCTGTATTCCCTTTAACTCTTCCTTTTCAGCCATTACAAGTTACCCCCAATCCTCATCAAGCCAGTTTCTTAGAAGCGTAGCTACTGCTTCCGGATTTTCTTCTACAAAATTCTCGATCAGCTTTCTTGCCTCGGATTTCTGCTCTGTCTCTATACTCTCAAGCTCCTCAGCCTGATTTGACTGTAACAGATCCTCAACTGCAAGTTCTTCCTCTTCCTCGACCTCTTTCTTGGTTCTCAGGCTCATGATTACCACGAATGCAAGAAGTGCAAGAATAATAACGATCAGCACGATTTGTGCAATATCCTTGAAGTCGACTGTTTTCTCAATTGCATCAATAAACTGCACTTCTTCGTATGCCACAAAGCTGACATTCTTTTTCGGTATGCCGGTAGCATTTGCCACCATGTTTACCAAATCCTCATCTATTTCAAGCTTTACTTTCTCATTGTTTGCAAGCTTATATTCTTCCCATGAGATACCGTCCAGGAGTCCCTGAAGTTTTACATCTTCTTCCCTCACCACGCGGTATCTTACTGCGGCTACTGATACAGAACAATTGTTGTATGCAATGGTACCTACCGCATCCTTCTTTGTGATGATCTCCTCATTAGGGAGATAATCACTCTTTCTTTCATAAGTATTTGTGTTCGTACCTGTTGACTCATCAATCATGTAGTCCGTCTCTGAATTGGAATCCGTACCAGGCACTCCACCAACGCCATCAGAAGCATTTGACTGGTATACTTCCTCATGGGAAAGGACACCCTGCTCCTGTCCCTCTGCCGGTGTATAATTGTGTTTTACTGTCTCTGTCTGTGAAAAATCCATGGTGACATTGGTTGCCACCTCAATCTGATTGAACTCATTCGTACCAAGAAGAACCTGTCTTACTTCATTTTTGATCAGGGTCTCTGCTTCCTGTTTGAGCATCATCATCGTGTCTGCTTTTTCTACAGCCGAGTAAGTCTCCTCGACCGGGAACCAGATCTTGCCATTCACATCTGTAATGGTAATATTATCCGTGCTGTCATTTCCAAGTCCTGTTGCCACAAGTCTTGCGATTGCAGCCGCATTTTCCTCTGTAAAGGGAACTTCATCGTTCAGTTCCAGAAGAACACTTGCATAGGTTTCAAGGTTCTGTGCAATCAGTGTACCGTTATCCTCAGGTATTGTGAGCTGGCAGGAAGCAGAGTTGACTGCCTTCATGCTCTCAACATCCTCTTCAATCTGTGTTTCCAAAAACAGTTTATACCGTTTCTGTTTGTCTGCTTCTGTTGTAGAAAAACTTCCGTCAAGCACATCATCAATCGTATATGCTGCTGTTGGAATGTTATTTGCGCCAAGCAAAAGGTTTGCATCCGATACCTGTGTAGAAAGGATATCGAAATGTAATCCATCCGATGATACCTTGTAATCGAGACCCTCTCCATCGAGCAGATCTCTGATTGTGGCTGCTTCCTTCGTCGACTCACAATTTACAAGATTTTCATACTGTTTTCTTGTAAGCACTGCTACCAATATTGCAATCGCAAGAAGAATCACAACTGCTATCCCGATAATCAGTGTTTTCTGCTTCGGTTGGAACTTGCTCCACCATTCTTTTACCCTTTCTAAGATCTTTTTTCCAAAATCCAATACCTTGTCAACCATTTCAAGTATCTCCTTATCCCAAACAATTCCCCTGTAATCCTTTTAAGAAATCCGATTAGATTAAATCTGAATCTGCATAATCTCCTTGTATGCATCTAAAAGTTTGTCCCTGAGTGCGACCGTATAGTTGAGCGCTGTCTCAGCCTTTCCAACTGCCACTGTCAGGTCATGTGTATTTTCTGATATGCCCATTGCCCATTTCAGTTCCTCATTTTCCTTATCTGAAATTGCAGCATTCGTATCATTGATATTACTTACTGCTGCATTCAGCAATGTGCCAAATAAATTTTCACTTTGATCAGTACCCTCTGTGCTGTTTCCATGCAAAGTATTCTTTACTGCATCTGAGCTGATATGATATAAGCTGTTGATGTCATTTGCTGCTGTTATCGTCATATTATTTTCCCCTCTATTCCTTCACATTGTTTTAGTTCATTTCAAGTCCTTTGAGCGCCATTGACTTTGTCGCTTCAAAAGCTGCCTGATTTGCCTCATATCCCCGGCTTGCATCGATCATGTTCGTCATCTCTGTAATGACATTTACATTTGGATAATGAACATAACCATTCTCGTCTGCATCTGGATGTTCCGGGTCATAAGTCAGCGTTTCTTTTGTCCATGTATCCTCATACACGCCGCCAATCTTCACGCCTGTTCCGGGACTTGCCAGCTCCGCAGAATTGGTACAGCCAAGTGGTCTGCCCGACAAGTTGCTGAATGCTGTATCAAGCATATGTGAAAATTTCCTGTTCTTTGTATCTGTCTTTTCCTGAAACGTTACTACTTTTCGCACATACGGAGTGCCATCCTCAGTTCTGGTTGTATTGGCATTTGCCATATTCTGTGAAATAATATCCATGCGGTATCGCTCAGCCGACATTCCCGATGCACTGATATCAAACGAATCAAATACTCCCATACATCAATCCCCCTATTTCATCACCGATTTCAATCCTGCAAAATCCTTGTTCAGCAGATCCATCAGACCGTTATACTTGATCTGGTTCTTTGCAAGTATTGCATTTTCATTGTTAATATCTACGTTATTTCCATCATATCTGTAGGAAAGCTCCGCATAATCTGTATAGACTTCAGGAGTAAGCGCCTCCAGATCAAGTTTTTTCACTCTTGCATCCACTGTATCCTGATCTGCTCTTGAGAATGCATGTTTAAGCTCTGTCTCAAAGCGGAT
>JAFOYD010000211.1 GCA_017391545.1 Lachnospiraceae bacterium | reverse complement strand
GATTGCATTAAGCTCTTACGCAGAGGCACTGTTCAACCTGGGCAGAAATGAGGATGCCTGCAGGCTTCTTACCATGAACGAAGATTATCTGGGGACCGCAAGGCTACGGTTCCAGCATGGCAAGGCATGCCAGCTCTGCGGAGATGATCTGGGGGCGCTTGCAAGCTTCATACAGGCAACGCTCATGCCGGACTTTGACAGCCTTGGCGATGATGCCTACAGCACCTATGCAAGGATCCTTTCCATGTGCAGGACCACAGGGAACGAGGACAAGATCGAACTGTATAAGCGCAGGCTTCTTGACTATGCCGCAGCGCATGGCAAACAGATCGTATTTGAATAACAAAACAGGGAACTTTTGATTACTGATAACCAAGAAGTTCCCTGTTCTTTTATGATATCAAGAAATCGGTGTACTAGTTTTTGGGGTTTGGCACAAATAGGAATACCTGTTTCTGGGATTCTGGTACCTGTTCCAAAATCAAATCAAGCTCTAAGGATTCTTTGTATGAATTTAGCCTGTCGAGAATATCCGGATTGTTGATATCCTCATTATTGATGACTTTTTGGATGTAGTAGTAGACCAAAAGCTGTAAATCTTCCATATGACCGTACAGAGGATCGGTATAGACTTCCTGACAGAGCGATTTGATGCCGTCAAGTTGTGCATGCATAGGTTGTATTTCAATTGAAATATGATCGAGCGATTCGATGAGACGCTCTGTCTGTGTCGCGATCGCCAGCACATGATCGACATCCGGCCGGTTTTCCAGTGACAAAGACGCCAGCATTTCATCGCACTGTTCGATTTGTTCTAAAATCAGAAACATTCTGTCATATGCTTTGCATAATGCCCGCAACAGGTTTTCATAAGTCTGTCTGTAATCCATAAAAATCCCTCCAGCTTGGTCGGCTTTGGTACACTCCTTTTTACTATAAGCCAGCAGTTTTACATAATATATCGGCAAACCATTCAAAAAAATGAAGTGATATGTGTATATTTTTGATTTTTATTCAAAAAATATAAATTTTCTGAAAATTCATTCAGTTCAAAGCCATATCAGCCGATATACAGATATAAAGGGGATAATATACAAAGGGGAAATCAATATGAAATTCAGTTTATGCATGATCGTAAAAAATGAGTCGGCAGTGCTTAAAAACTGTCTCGATTCGCTGAAGGAAATCATGGATGAGATCATTATCGTGGACACAGGCTCCACGGATGACACCAAAAAGATCGCAGAAGCATACACACCGTATGTCTATGATTATGAATGGCATGATGATTTTGCGGCTGCCAGAAATTTTGCATTCTCAAAAGCGACGGGGGATTATATCTACTCAGCGGATGCAGACGAAGTGCTCGACAGCGCGAATCAGGATAAACTAAAGGCTCTGAAACGTGCACTGCTTCCGGAAGTGGAGATTGTCCAGATGATATATGTCACAGAACAGATCAATCATCCGACAGAGAATTTTGCACGGGATATGCGGCCGAAGCTTTTCAAGCGGCTGCGAGAGTTCACATGGATCGAACCGATTCATGAGACGATCAATCTTGATCCTGTCGTGTATGACAGCGATATCGAAATCCTGCACCGGCCGCAGGGCAATCACAGCAGCAGGGATTTTGGCGTTTTCGAGAAGATCATAGAAGAAAAAGGTGTCCTGTCAGAACGCCTGCTGGGGATGTACTTAAGAGAGCTGTATAAGGCAGGCACGGAGGAAGATTTGGAAAAGTCAAGACGTTTCCTGGAAAAATCGCTGCCAGCAAAACGTACAGAAGGCAAAGAACTGTTGTGTCGTCAAATCATCGCAGTTCTCATAAAGGTTTACAGGCAGGTGGATGATCCGGTTGCCATGCTCAAGATATCGCTCAGCGCTGAGGCGACAGTGCCTTCGGCGGAGATGTGCATGGAGCTTGGATACTATTTCATGAAAAAGGAAGATTTTGAGGAGGCGGCAGAGTGGTTCCACAGGGCAGGCTTTGACTGTGAGAGCGAGATTGACGTGGCAAGCAGCGGTACGTCAGCATATATGGCACTTTCACTTTGCTTCAGAAAGCTTGCAAAGTCGCCAAAGCTCAAGGCGCTTCCGCAGAAGGAGTATGAGCTTGAACATGCGAGACTTCTTGAAAAGGCAGCAGATTATGAGCAGCTTGCAAGGGACTGGAAACCAGAACAATTACCAATTTAACAAGGACCATGAGCGAGTGGGCAATCCCTGCTCGCTTTTTATGTACAGATGTGCTATACTCAAAAGAAATCAATTCAAAAGACAGGAGTAGATGGCAATCATGAAAATGGATTATCTGATCGTGGGCGCAGGCCTTTTCGGGGCAGTGTTTGCCAATGAGATGAAAAAGGCAGGCAAAAAATGCGTTGTGATCGACAAGAGGGCGCATATCGCAGGAAATGTATATACAGAGGAAATCAGTGGAATCAATGTCCACAAATACGGCGCACATATTTTTCATACATCGGACAAAAAGATTTGGCAGTATGTCAATGAACTGGCAGAGTTTAACAACTACATCAATTCACCGATAGCAGTATACAAGGATGAACTCTATAATCTTCCTTTTAATATGAACACATTTGCAAAAATGTGGAACATCAGAACGCCAAAGGAAGCAGCAGAGCGTATTCAGTCACAGATTGCAGACTTGCAGATCACAAATCCTTCCAATCTCGAGGAGCAGGCACTGTCGCTTGTGGGAACAGATATTTATGAAAAGCTTGTAAAAGGTTATACGGAGAAACAGTGGGGCAGGGACTGCAGGGATTTGCCTGCCTTCATTATAAAGAGACTTCCCGTCAGATTTACGTTTGACAACAATTATTTCAACGATCCGTACCAGGGAATCCCGAAGGGCGGATACACAGCGATTGTCTCAAAGCTTTTGGAAGGAACGGAGGTTTTGCTGAATACCGAGTTTAAGGACTTTGTCAGAAAAGATACAGAAAATGACACGTATGTCACAAATGATGGGAGCTACTGCTTTGACAAGGTGCTCTACACAGGTATGATCGATGAATTTTTTGATTACAGCGAGGGTACGCTGGAATACCGTTCTCTTCGTTTTGAGACCGAGCTTCTGCAGGGTGAGGAGAATTATCAGGGCAATGCAGTCGTGAACTACACAGAGCGTGAGGTTCCGTACACGCGCATCATTGAGCATAAGCATTTTGAATTTGGACACCAGCCTGACACCGTGATCACGAGGGAATATCCAATGGAGTGGAAAAAGGGTGATGAGCCATATTATCCTGTCAATGATGACAAAAATGCAGCGTTGTATCAGGCGTACACGAAACGGGCACAATCAGAAAAGAACGTACTCTTTGGAGGAAGGCTTGGACAGTACAAATATTATGACATGGATAAGGTCATTGCGGCGGCACTTGAGATGGCGCAGGCACAGCTATAGATAAAAAAAACGGGCAGATCTGCCCGTTTTTATGTGTAAGTATTAAATAACATTCCTGTATAGATGCTTGTCACGTAGGGATTCGGATAAGCAGCATTGGGATTTGGATAAGCACAGATCCGGCGGTCGATATATTCCATCGGATCAAGTGAGATGGCGTTGAGCTTTCGCAGCATATGCATGCCAAACCCTTTCAGTGCATCTGTATTCGTGACATCCTCCGTCTTTTCATAGCCAAGCGTGGCATCTTCATTGACACGGATGCCATATTTCTCAAGATTCTGGCTGTGAAGCTTCAGAAACTTTTGCAGGTCATTCGCGAGCAGTCGGGTGAGTGGACTTTCCGCATCATCATCAAGGACTTCGTTCAGAAAGTGATTATATCCGCCGACAAATGCTTCAATATTATTGGAAAGCGACTCAGTATCAGGATAAAGAGCAATGTTGGCACTGAGACTTTCGCTGTGATCAATCGCCGCAGCCTGGGCTGTGATGTTGTCAGTCGGTGATGAAGCAGACATTATTTCCGGATGCAGTGTCACATGATAAGCATCGTACACAGGAAAACTATTAGAATAGGAAGTTTTCTCTTCACCATCAATACTGTATATCGCATTGACTGCCTTCCGGATATTCCTGTTGAGCCCAAGGTAATCAACGATTCCGCTATTGTAGCTGGTATTCTCGTCGTTGATCGTGAAATGGTATTCGCTCTGATAAGGCTTTCCATATGCATCAGAAGTAATCTCAAGGGCAGAGCGTCCGTGGGACTCCAATACCTTTGCCGACACGCCGATATCAGAATTGTTGATCAGCCTTGCAAGCTTATTCTGAAGTTCGCTGTGTGTCTCACCTTCGCTTACATTGAACTGAAGCTCATAGTGAAGCTTATTGGTGATCATGTCAAAGGAATAGCTGTCAGGGGGCATCGCAACAGGCTGGCTTGCACGCATATATTTGCTGGTGTTTATCTGCGGTGATGCGAAACGCTCGACGGTAAGGAAAAAAGCGGGTGGGACAGTGTCCTGTGCATCTTCCGGCACGTACTCGACAGTTGCAAGTGCTTCGTTGTCACTGTAGGCAGATTTCATGGAAAACATATCGTCACTGTCACCGCTTAGCGCATCAAGCGTCTGACTGAGATTGCTGGCACATTCCTTCAGATGGACTGCAAATGCGATGGACTGCGGTGTTGGTTCCGTGAGATAGAGCGGGGCAAAGCGGTTTTTCCACTGGATGCTGGTGTAGATGTCCTGCAGCTCATTTAAGTCATGCGTGGCATAGCGATAGCGGCGTTTGTTGCTTTTACTGTCATAGCCGTCACGGTTGCCCTTGTCTCTGTACGTGGTCAGATACTGATCATAGATTTGTAATGTGGTAAAAGAAACCGGCATTGCTGTCCCTCCCTTCTGCAAGTGTTGATACATAATATAATAGCTTTATGTAAACTGAAAAACGAGCACGATTTTGAAATAAAAAATCATAAAAAACAAGTAATTCAGGCAATTTCACGAGTTAAATTGTGTGAATATTCTGAAAATATTATGTAGATATCTGTTACTATCAACGTACCACGAATATTAAAAAAAGGCAAGGAGTTGTAAACATAAACAGCACCGAAAAATAAAAAAATATTGACGTTGTTCATCCGATGTGGTATATTTGTAAGGCAAGATATAAATTAGGTCTTTTTTTTATGCCTTTTTGGAGTAGACAGAGACAGATTATATCCTGTGTGATTAGAACATTTAATATTAGAACGCTAGCGGAGGTGGAATTATGCGTACAAAGATTACATTAGCTTGTACAGAGTGCAAACAGCGTAATTACAATACTACGAAGGAGAAGAAGACTCATCCTGACAGAATGGAAATCAAGAAGTATTGTAGATTCTGCAAGACTCATACATTGCACAAAGAAACAAAATAATCAATCGAATTCATAGGAGGCACGTTATGGCAGATTCAGCTAAGACAGAGGCAAAAAAGGACAGCTTCTGGAAAGGTGTAAAAACAGAATTCAGTAAGATTGCCTGGCCTGACAAAAAGGAGACTGTAAAGCAGTCTGTAGCAGTCCTTTGTGCTTCGGTTGTATTAGGACTTATCATTACCTTTTTGGATACTCTGATCCAGTTCGGTATTAACTTCCTGACAAATATCGGAATGTAAGAGTGAGGATGAATAGTATGGAAGAAAAGAAAGAGCGCAAGGCAGTAGCCAAGAAGCTGATCACTCCGAATATGCAGGAGTGGAAGCCGGTATCGCCAAAGATGCCGGAGAAGATTCAGGAGGCTGAGGAATCAGTGACCGAAGAGCAGGTTGTTGAAGAACAGGCTGCCGAGGAACCGGTGATCGAAGAAGCCACACCTGTCATTGAGGAGCCTGCTCAGGAGGAACCTCACAGCAGAGTTGCACTCAGCGACAATAAGAGTGGTCTTGGCATGGGCTGGTATGTGGTTCATACGTATTCAGGCTATGAGAATAAGGTTAAGGCCAATATTGAAAAGGCAATTGAGAACAGACACCTTGAGAACGAAATCCTTGAAGTAAGAGTTCCGCTTACGGATGTCGTGGAGCTTAAGAACGGAGCGGAAAAGACATCACAGAAAAAGATGTTCCCCGGTTATGTACTTCTTCATATGGATGCAGACAACAATGATGCATGGTATGTGGTGAGAAATACGAGGGGCGTTACCGGATTTGTAGGACCGGGAAGTAAACCGGTACCACTTACGGAAGCAGAGCTTGCGGCACTTGATTTTGGCAACGAGGTGAATGTAGAATTCGCTGAAGGTGACGTGATCAGCGTTATCGCAGGCGTATGGAAAGACACGGTTGGAACAGTTCAGAAGATTGATACAACAAGACAGACTGTTACCATCAGTGTTGAGATGTTCGGCCGAGAGACACCGGTCGAGATTAATTTCACAGATGTTAAAAAGATGTGGGATTAAGAACTGGTCAAGTTAGTACTTGACACAAAAGGATAGTTGATATAAAATAAGTTCCATATGCGGACTTTTGACGAATTTGTGTCCGCGTGGGAGGGTTATCCGCCCAAACTACCACAAAACGGTTTTCGGAGAAGCATTTCCGAGAGACTGAGAATAAAATAGGAGGTGCCTAAAATGGCAAAGAAAGTAGAAGGATATATTAAATTACAGATTCCTGCCGCAAAAGCAACACCGGCTCCACCAGTTGGACCTGCTCTTGGACAGCATGGTGTAAACATCGTAGAGTTTACAAAGCAGTTTAACGCTAGAACAGCAGATCAGGAAGGTATGATCATTCCTGTAGTAATCACAGTTTATGCAGACAGAAGCTTCAGCTTCATTACAAAGACTCCGCCTGCAGCAGTTTTATTAAAGAAGGCCTGCAACCTTAAAACTGCTTCAGCAGCACCGAACAAGACAAAGGTTGCCTCTATTTCAAAGGCAAAGATCCAGGAGATCGCTGAGTTAAAGATGCCTGACTTAAATGCAGCAAGCCTTGAGGCTGCTATGAGCATGATCGCAGGTACAGCAAGATCTATGGGTATCACAGTAGAAGATTAAGCGGAGGTAAAGAAGAATGAAACATGGTAAGAAATATAATGAATCCGCGAAGTTAATCGATCGCGCAACATTTTATGAAATTGAAGATGCTGTAGCTTTGACAAAGAAGGCAGCTACTGCAAAGTTTGATGAGACTGTAGAAGTTCACATCAGAACAGGTTGTGACGGACGTCACGCTGAGCAGCAGATTCGTGGTGCTGTTGTTCTTCCGAACGGTACAGGTAAGACAGTTAAGGTTTTAGTATTCGCTAAGGGCGATAAGGTAGCAGAGGCTGAAGCAGCCGGAGCTGATTACGTTGGTGGCGACGAGCTCATTCCGAAGATTCAGAATGATGGCTGGTTAGATTTCGACGTAGTAGTAGCTACACCTGATATGATGGGCGTTGTTGGTCGTCTTGGTAAGGTTTTAGGACCTAAGGGCTTAATGCCGAACCCTAAGGCTGGTACAGTAACAATGGATGTTACAAAGGCTATCAACGATATCAAGGCTGGTAAGATTGAGTACAGACTTGACAAGACAAACATTATTCACTGCCCAATCGGAAAGGCTTCTTTCACAGAAGAGCAGTTAACACAGAATCTTAATTCACTGTTAGATGCGATTGTAAAGGCTAAGCCTTCAACTCTTAAGGGACAGTACTTAAAGAGCATTACACTGACATCTACAATGGGACCTGGCGTAAAGGTTAGTGTTGCTAAGTTCTAATCAAAGAATATATGACAGACCTCGTTTTGAATAAAAGCGAGGTCTTTTTTCAACATTATGGCAATGAGGTGAGTATTTGGGTGGAAAAAAATCAATGGTGAGAAAGCAGCTTCTGATTTTTACATTGTCGCTTTCTACTGTGCTTCTTGTGGGAATCCTGATCATGGCAGCATATTCCGTGGTTATTAGAACATCGGAACACAAAAATATGGATACCGAGCGGGCTACGATTGACTTCGCAGTGCTTGGGAAAGGCATGACTACATCGGAAGAGTATGACCATTTTGAAAATGGAGAAGCGTCTGGTTCACAGATCAATGAGGCAATACTTACCGAGAATGAAAGGCTTTACAGTGAGGCGATAGCGAACGGAGAGAATGTGTGGATCGTGGAATGTGCTGACAGTGAACGGGTGACATTTGCATTTGCAGGCGATATTTTGCTGGATGATTCCTATGCGATGATGGATCGTTACCGAAACCGTGGCAGTGATATTTACGATACGTTTTCGACAGAGCTTCTGGAACGGATGCGCAGCGCAGATGTGTTCATGCTCAACAATGAGTTTCCTTTTTCAACAGGAGGAACTCCGACACCGGGCAAAAAATTTACATTTCGTGCTAACCCTTCCAATATAGAACTGTACGAGCAGATGGGTGTGGATGTGGTGTCGCTTGCAAATAATCATGCCTATGACTACGGTGAGACAGCGCTTATGGATACATTTACCACACTTGAAAATGCCAATATTCCCTATGTGGGCGCAGGGAGAAATATTGATGAGGCAAAGAAACCGCTATATCTCATTGCCAACGGTATCAAAATTGGTATTGTGAGTGCGACTCAGATTGAGCGAAATGCGACGCCGGACACGAAGGAAGCGACGGCAACGAGTGCAGGTGTGTTAAGATGCATGGACCCGTCGGCATTGCTTGAGGTGATTGCAGAGGCGAAGGCAAACAGCGATTTTGTCATTTTGTATATACACTGGGGGACAGAGAGCCAGGAAGAGACGGACTGGCTCCAGGATGAACAGGCGCCAATCTATGCACAGGCAGGGGTTGACCTGATTATAGGAGATCATCCGCACTGCCTGCAAAAGATCGATGTCGTATCGGGTGTTCCGGTCATTTATAGTCTGGGTAATTTCTGGTTCAACTCCAAAACACAAAATACCTGTCTTGTGGAAATTACAGTTAACAAAGACGGAATGGAAACGTTTCAGTTTATTCCCTGCATTCAGAATGACTGCCGGACGATACTGTTAGAAGGAAATGAAAAAGATGGTGTCCTCAATTATATGCGGGGGCTCTCTCCAAATGTGTTGATTGATAATGATGGGTATGTGACATTTTGAGGATAGAATATTTTAAATTCAAATATAGAATATTTTAAAAAAGTGTTGACAAGATTTTTGAAGTGTGATATGTTATTAAAGGTTTTTGAACCATGCCGAAGACAGTAGGTGCGAGAGAAAGTATCTTTTAGACTTGTCTCTTGCGTAAGTTGATCGCCTACCGAGGAAAAGAGTTTTTATGATGACTTCTACCTCTCAGTCTGTGCTTAGGCATATTCGGAGAGGTTTTTCTATATCGTAAACTCCTATCGGCAGGACTTGGTAACACCGAAGTCCATAGAATCTATAAGGAGGTAAAAAAATGGCAAAGATCGAATTAAAGCAGCCCATCGTTGAGGAAATTTCAACTACAATCAAAGATGCTGCCACAGTAGTGATCGTAAACTACAGCGGAATCACTGTTGCACAGGATACACAGCTTCGTAAGCAGCTTCGTGAGGCTGGCGTTGTTTACAAGGTTTACAAGAATACTCTGATGACTCGTGCTTTCAAAGGTACAGAGTTTGAGGCACTGACAGAGAACCTTGAGGGAACAAACGCTATCGCTGTATGCAAGGATGATGCAACAGCTCCTGCAAGAATTTTAAGCAATTTTGCTAAGGAGTGTCCTGCACTTGAGATTAAGGCAGGTGTTGTAGAAGGCGTTGTTTATGACGCAAAGGGAATGGCAGCAATCGCAAGCATTCCTTCAAGAGACGAACTTATTTCCAAGTTCCTTGGAAGCATCCAGTCTCCTATTACAAACTTCGCTCGTGTGCTTAATCAGATTGCAGAAAAAGGCGGAGCAAGCGCTTGTGAGCCTGCACCTGCAGCAGAGGAAGCAGCAGAAGCTCCTGCAGAGGAAGCAGCTGCAACAGAGGCAGAGTAATTATTATTTTATTATTAATCAAACCAATTAAATTATTATGGAGGTAAACAATAATGGCAAAGTTAACAACAGCAGAATTTATTGAAGCGATCAAAGAGCTTACAGTTTTAGAGTTAAATGATTTAGTAAAAGCTTGTGAGGAAGAGTTCGGCGTATCTGCAGCAGCAGGTGTAGTCGTTGCAGCAGCAGGCGGAGCAGCTCCAGCAGCTGAGGAGAAGGACGAGTTCGATGTAGAGCTTACAGAAGTTGGTCCTAACAAGGTTAAGGTTATCAAGGTTGTTCGTGAAGCAACAGGCCTTGGCTTAAAGGAAGCTAAGGACTTAGTTGACAACGCTCCTAAGGTACTTAAGGAAGCAGCTGCTAAGGCTGAGGCTGAGGATATCAAGGCTAAGCTTGAGGCAGAAGGTGCTAAGGTTACTCTTAAGTAATTTTTACTTTTTTCATTCATATAGGTCGGGATTTTATCCCGACCTTTCTTTCTTATCTTATGATTCTTTATATTCTGGCAATCGCAAAAAATATCAAAAAATAAAATTAAATTTTCATTGACTTCAAAAAAGACTTGTGATAGTATGTAAGGTGCACTATTATGAAAAATTGCGCCTGTTAATATACACTAATTACGGCCCAATTATTTTATAGATGTATATCATTAAGAACGGGGTGAAATGTCATGGAAAAGAACAGAATACGTCCAGTTGTCTCCGGTAAGACAATGCGTATGAGCTATCAGAGACAAGAAGAGGTTCTGGAAATGCCGAATCTGATCGAAGTCCAGAAAGATTCCTACAAATGGTTCCTTGAAGAAGGCTTTAGAGAAGCATTGGCGGATATCTCTCCAATTACGGATTACAGTGGACGTTTAAGTCTGGAATTTGTAGATTACGTTTTGGCGGAGGACGAAATCAAACACACAATCGAGGAGTGTAAAGAAAGAGACTTAACATATGAAGCTCCTGTAAAGATTAAGGTTCGTCTTCATAATAAGGAAAAAGAAGAAATCAGCGAACATGAGATTTTTATGGGTAATTTCCCTCTGATGACAGAAACGGGTACCTTTGTGATCAATGGTGCCGAACGTGTTATCGTCAGCCAGCTTGTTCGTTCACCTGGTATCTACTATGGTATTGCTCACGATAAGATCGGTAAGAGACTGTTCTCTTGCACAGTCATTCCAAATCGTGGTGCATGGCTTGAGTATGAGACTGATTCCAATGACGTTTTCTATGTTCGTGTAGATAGAACGAGAAAGGTGCCGATCACTGTATTTATCCGTGCTTTGGGTGTCGGCACGAATGAGGAGATTCTTGAGCTGTTCGGCGATGAACCTAAGATTCATGCCAGCTTCACAAAGGATACAGCGGAGAATTATCAGGAGGGCTTAAAGGAATTATACAGCAAGATTCGTCCCGGTGAGCCGTTCAGCTTGGACAGCGCTGAGAATCTTGTTACAGCAATGTTCTTTGATCCCAGAAGATATGATCTTGCGAAAGTCGGAAGATATAAATTCAATAAAAAGCTTGCATTGAGAAACAGAATCAAAAATCAGATTCTTGCAGAGGATGTCGTAGATCCATTCAGTGGTGAGATTCTTGGTCAGAAGGGCGAGAAAGTCACACTTGAGATGGCAGATACCATCCAGAATGCAGCAGTTCCGTTTGTATGGATTCAGACAGAGGAGAGACTTGTAAAGGTACTTTCTAATATGATGGTAGACATCAACAATTTCGTGGATTGTGATGCAAAGAGCCTTGGCATTACAGAGCAGGTTTATTTCCCTGTGCTTCGTCAGATCCTTGAGGAGTATTCAGAGAATCCTGAGGAATTGGCAGATGCTATTACCAAAAATGTACATGAGCTTATTCCGAAGCATATTACGAAGGAAGACATACTGGCTTCTATTAACTATAACATGCATCTTGAGTATGGACTTGGCAACAGCGATGATATCGACCACTTAGGAAACAGACGTATCAGAGCTGTCGGAGAGTTGTTACAGAATCAGTACCGTATTGGTCTTTCCAGAATGGAACGTGTTGTTCGTGAGAGAATGACAACACATGATTCTGATGATGTGTCTCCGCAGGCACTGATCAATATCAAACCTGTACAGGCTGCAATCAAAGAGTTTTTTGGTTCTTCACAGCTGTCACAGTTCATGGATCAGAATAACCCGCTGGGTGAGCTGACACACAAGAGACGTCTTTCTGCGTTGGGACCGGGTGGTTTGTCAAGAGATCGTGCCGGATTCGAGGTTCGAGATGTACACTACTCTCACTATGGAAGAATGTGTCCGATTGAGACACCAGAAGGACCGAACATCGGTCTGATTAACTCACTCGCATCTTACGCCAGAATCAACGAGTATGGCTTTATCGAGGCACCTTATCGTAAAATCGATAAGTCTGACCCGAAGAACCCACGCGTCACAGATGAGGTTATATATATGACCGCTGACGAGGAGGATAATTATCATGTGGCACAGGCGAACGAACAGCTTGATGAGAATGGCTACTTTGTTCGTAATTCCGTATCAGGACGTTATCTTGACGAGACACAGGAATATCCCAAGACGATGTTCGACTATATGGACGTGTCTCCTAAGATGGTATTCTCAGTGGCAACAGCCCTGATTCCATTCCTTCAGAATGACGATGCCAACCGTGCGCTGATGGGATCGAACATGCAGCGTCAGGCAGTGCCTCTTCTGTTTACGGAGGCTCCAGTCGTTGGTACAGGTATCGAAGTTAAGGCAGCAGTCGACTCCGGTGTGTGTATTGTTGCCAAGAAACCAGGTACCATCACCTATGTGTCATCCAATATGATCAAAATGACATATGATGACGGCGAAAAGGCAGAATTCAAACTTCACAAATTTGAGCGAAGCAATCAGTCCAACTGCTATAACCAGAGACCAATCGTATTTAAGGGCGATCATGTAGAGGCAGGTCAGGTAATCGCTGATGGTGCATCTACAAGCGGTGGAGAGCTTGGACTTGGTAAGAATCCTCTGATCGGTTTCATGACATGGGAAGGTTACAACTACGAGGATGCCGTACTGTTGAGCGAAAGACTTGTTATGGAGGATGTATATACCTCTATTCATATAGAAGAATACGAGACAGATGCCAGAGATACAAAGCTCGGACCAGAGGAAATCACAAGAGATGTACCTGGTGTCGGCGATGATGCTCTTAGAGACCTTGACGACAGAGGAATTATCAGAATTGGTGCAGAGGTTCGCGCCGGTGATATCCTTGTTGGAAAGGTTACGCCGAAGGGAGAGACAGAGCTTACTGCTGAGGAGCGTCTGTTAAGGGCAATCTTTGGTGAGAAGGCAAGAGAAGTACGTGATACATCGCTGAAGGTACCACATGGTGAGTATGGTGTCGTTGTTGACGCAAAGGTATTTTCAAGAGCAAATGGTGATACAGAGCTTGCTCCGGGAGTAAATCAGACCGTGCGCATCTACATTGCACAGAAGAGAAAGATTTCTGTTGGTGATAAGATGGCTGGTCGTCATGGTAACAAGGGTGTCGTTTCCCGTGTGCTTCCTGTAGAAGATATGCCATATCTGCCAAATGGACGTCCTCTTGATATCGTGTTGAATCCTTTGGGTGTGCCTTCACGTATGAATATCGGTCAGGTGCTTGAAATCCATCTTTCACTTGCTGCTAAGGCACTCGGCTTCAATGTTTCCACACCTGTATTCGACGGTGCAAACGAGGTCGATATCATGGATACACTTGATCTTGCAAATGACTATGTAAATCTTGAATGGGAAGAGTTTGAGGCAAAGCACAAAGAGGAACTCTTACCGGAGGTAATGGATTATCTGTATGAGAATAGAGATCATAGAAAGCTCTGGAAAGGTGTGCCGATTTCAAGAGATGGTAAGGTAAGGCTCAGAGATGGTAGAACAGGTGAGTATTTTGACAGCCCTGTTACCATCGGTCACATGCATTACTTAAAGCTCCATCATCTGGTAGATGATAAGATCCATGCCCGTTCAACTGGACCGTATGGTATGGTTACACAGCAGCCACTTGGTGGTAAGGCACAGTTCGGTGGACAGCGTTTCGGTGAGATGGAGGTTTGGGCCCTTGAGGCTTACGGTGCATCGCATACACTGCAGGAGATCCTGACAGTGAAATCCGATGATGTTGTCGGACGTGTTAAGACGTATGAGGCAATTATCAAGGGTGAGAATATCCCTGAGCCAGGTATCCCTGAGTCCTTCAAGGTATTGCTCAAGGAGCTTCAGTCACTTGGACTTGATGTTAAGGTATATGATGAGGATCGCAACGAAGTCGAGCTGAAGGAGTCAGTTGATTATACAGAGACTGATTTCCGCATCGAGATGGAAGGCGACAATAAATATGATAACAGAGAAAATCTGGAAGGCTATCAGCAGAAGGAATTTGATGCTGAAAGCGGCGATTTAGTTGATGCCGAAGATGATTTTGAAGAAGATGATGATTATTCTGACGATGAGTTTGATGGCGACGACAGCTATGACGATGATTTCGATGAATAAAATCTGGAAGGAGTGCCAAAATGTCTGAGAATAAAAATGAACAGAGCCAGTCTATTTCATTTGATGCAATCAAAATTGGTCTGGCTTCTCCTGAGAAAATCAGAGAGTGGTCAAAGGGCGAGGTAACAAAACCGGAAACGATTAACTACAGAACATTAAAGCCTGAGCGTGATGGTCTGTACTGTGAGAAGATTTTCGGACCCAGCAAGGACTGGGAGTGCCATTGCGGTAAGTATAAAAAAATCCGCTACAAAGGCGTTATCTGTGACCGCTGTGGCGTAGAGGTTACAAAATCAAGCGTTCGTAGAGAGCGTATGGGACACATCGAGCTTGCAGCTCCTGTGTCACATATCTGGTATTTTAAAGGTATCCCAAGCCGTATGGGACTGATTCTTGATTTGACTCCGAGAGTCCTTGAGAAGGTATTGTACTTTGCGTCTTATATTGTACTTGATCCGATGGAGACAGACCTTGAATATAAGCAAGTTCTGTCAGAGAAGGAATACCAGGACAATATTGAGAAGTGGGGCAAGCACTTCCGTGTCGGTATGGGAGCAGAAGCAATCAAGGAGCTTCTCCAGGCGATTGACCTTGAGAAGGAATGCGAGGAGCTTTCAGCAGAACTTAAGAATGAAAGCACCAAAGGCCAGAAACGTGCAAAGATCGTAAAGAGGCTGGAAGTCGTTGAATCCTTCAGAGCATCAGGAAACAGACCAGAGTGGATGATCATGGATACGATTCCGGTACTTCCACCTGATTTACGTCCTATGGTTCAGTTGGACGGTGGCAGATTTGCGACATCTGATTTAAATGATTTATACAGAAGAATTATCAACAGAAATAACCGTCTTAAGAGACTGCTTGAACTTGGAGCACCTGATATCATTGTCCGCAATGAAAAGAGAATGCTTCAGGAGGCAGTGGATGCATTGATTGATAACGGCAGACGTGGACGTCCTGTTACCGGACCTGGAAACAGAGCATTGAAATCCTTGTCTGATATGTTAAAGGGTAAGTCAGGACGTTTCCGTCAGAACTTACTTGGTAAGCGAGTTGACTACTCAGGACGTTCGGTTATCGTCGTAGGTCCTGAATTAAAGATTTATCAGTGCGGTCTGCCGAAGGAGATGGCGATTGAGCTGTTCAAGCCTTTCGTTATGAAGGAGCTTGTATCAAGAGGAATTTCACAGAATATCAAACATGCGAAGAAGCTTGTTGAGAAGCTTGACCAGTCCGTGTGGGATGTCCTTGAGGAGGTTATTAAGGAACATCCTGTCATGCTGAACCGAGCACCGACACTTCACAGACTTGGTATTCAGGCATTCGAGCCGATTCTTGTAGAAGGTAAGGCAATCAAGCTTCATCCACTTGTATGTACAGCGTTCAATGCTGACTTCGATGGAGACCAGATGGCTGTGCATCTTCCATTGTCCGTTGAGGCACAGGCAGAGTGTAGATTTTTGCTTCTTTCACCAAATAACCTGTTAAAGCCTTCTGATGGTGGTCCTGTTGCCGTTCCTTCACAGGATATGGTACTTGGTATTTACTATCTGACACAGGAGAGACCGGGGGCACTTGGCGAAGGAAAGTACTTCAAGAGTGTTAACGAAGCAATTCTTGCTTATGAAAATAAGGCATGTACACTTCATTCCAGAATCAAGGTGAGAGTGACAAAGACCATGCCGGATGGTGAAGTCCTTACAGGAACAGTAGAGTCTACACTGGGACGATTCATTTTCAATGAGATTCTTCCTCAGGACTTGGAGTTCGTAGACAGAAGCAAGGATGAGAACAAGCTTCTGCTTGAGGTCGATTTCCATGTAGGAAAGAAAGGCTTAAAGCAGATTCTTGAAAAGGTTATCAATATTCATGGTGCTACCAAGACCGCAGAGGTTCTTGACAGCATCAAGGCAATGGGTTATAAATATTCAACACGCGCTGCCATGACCGTTTCGATTTCCGATATGACAGTTCCTGCTGAGAAAGCACAGATGCTTGAGGAAGCACAGAAGACGGTTGACCGCATCACCATGAACTTCAGACGTGGTCTGATGACAGATGAGGAGCGTTACAAGGCAGTTGTCGAGACTTGGAAGGAAACGGATGATGCGCTTACTGAAAAGCTGATCAGCGGTCTTGACAAGTACAACAATATCTTCATGATGGCTGACTCCGGTGCGCGAGGATCAAATCAGCAGATCAAGCAGCTGGCTGGTATGCGTGGATTGATGGCAGATACAACAGGACGTACCATTGAGCTTCCTATTAAGTCGAACTTCCGTGAAGGACTTGACGTATTGGAGTACTTTATGTCAGCGCATGGTGCACGAAAAGGTATGTCCGATACTGCGCTTCGTACAGCCGATTCCGGTTACCTGACACGTCGAATGGTTGACGTATGTCAGGATCTGATCATTCGTGAAGTTGACTGCTGTGAGGGCAAGGATTTCATACCTGGTATGGAAGTTGCTGCTTTCATGGATGGTAAGGAGACGATCGAGAGCTTAAAGGATCGAATTACAGGAAGATATTCTTGCGAAGATATTATGGATCGTGACGGAAATATTCTCGTGAAGAAGAACCATATGATCACACCTAGCCGTGCGGCTAAGATTCTTAGCAAGGGCGTTAACGAAAAGGGCGAGCCTGTTGAGAAAGTAAAAATCAGAAATATTCTTTGCTGTAAGTCACGTATTGGTATCTGTGCTAAGTGCTATGGTGCAAACATGGCAACTGGCGAAGCAGTTCAGATCGGTGAGGCAGTAGGTATTATCGCAGCTCAGTCAATCGGTGAGCCTGGTACACAGCTTACGATGAGAACCTTCCACAGTGGTGGTGTTGCCGGTGATGATATTACACAGGGTCTTCCTCGAGTTGAGGAGCTTTTTGAGGCCAGAAAGCCGAAGGGACTTGCTATTATCGCAGAGTTTGGTGGCACAGCTACCATTAAAGATACTAAGAAGAAGCGTGAGATTATTGTTTCTGATGGTATCAATGAGAAGACCTATCTCATTCCTTACGGTTCTCGTATTAAGATTGCAGATGGCGCAGTTCTTGAAGCCGGTGATGAACTTACAGAAGGTAGTGTAAATCCGCATGACTTACTGGAAATCAAGAAGATTGGTGCTGTTCAGGATTACCTGCTTCGCGAGGTTCAGAGAGTTTACCGTTTACAGGGTGTTGATATCGCTGACAAGCATATCGAGGTTATTGTACGACAGATGCTTAAGAAGAAACGCATTGAGACAAGCGGCGATACAGAGTTCCTCCCAGGAACACTTGTCGATGGTCTTGAACTTGAAGAGATCAATGAGGGTCTTGTTGCAGAAGGAAAGCAGCCTGCCGAATCAAAGGATGTAATCCTCGGTATCACAAAGGCAGCACTTGCTACCAATTCATTCCTTTCAGCAGCATCCTTCCAGGAGACAACGAAGGTTCTTACTGAGGCAGCAATCAAGGGCAAGATTGACCCGTTGATCGGATTGAAAGAGAACGTTATTATTGGTAAGCTGATTCCTGCAGGTACAGGTATGAGACGTTATAGAAATGTAAAGCTCAATACAGATATGGATCTTGAATCTACACTTGACTTTGATGACGAGATTGACTTTGATTCAGATGATGAAATTGTAGATGTTGCAGATACAACAATACAGGAATAATAATAGAAAATGATTACAAAAAATCCACTTTCGGTTTGAAAGTGGATTTTTTTATTCAACATCTTCAATTTCCATGAGATGAAGTCCTGTATCATAGTCAAGATCTTCTCTGGTGACAACTTTCCATGAGAGGATTTCGTATAACGCATCTGCGTCATTGTTCGGCATGGGATAAGAAAGTACTACATCAAGATACTGGATATCGCTGACGGGATATGTATAATGACCTGGTATGACCGAAATCATCTGCACATATTCCTCAGTGCTATGGCTGCTTTGATATGCAGCGTGTAGTCGCGTGTCGACATCGCAGAGCATTTCTTCGGCTTGATTACAGGCTTCATAGTAGGCTGTCGAACGGTCGAGTACCTTCTGGCTTAGCTTTTGATCGGCATTGGCGCTGACAA
The DNA here is from genome assembly GCA_017391545.1 of Lachnospiraceae bacterium. Lineage (GTDB taxonomy): Bacteria > Bacillota > Clostridia > Lachnospirales > Lachnospiraceae > COE1. Next base: position 600 of record JAFOYD010000211.1, on the reverse strand, counting down.
GAGACAATACACCAAAGGCGACAAGGCACAATACAACAAAGATGAGCAGGATAGAGGGCAGACCGATGCTCACAGTAAATTCCCGTTTAGTGTCTGACATATTTTTTCACCTCCTGATGATAGATAGCGCCCTGTTCCGTAAGGACAGATTTGTAATCACCATTAGCGATATATGAAGTGAGATTGGGAAGATATTGATTGATATAAATGTCAACATACGCAAAGCTGTCCTCGTTTCGGTAACATGCTAACACGCTGTATGTTGCATTGTCGCTGCTTTTCGTGGAGCACCAGTTTTGGTCAAAGAGCAGTAGAATAGCGTCATCGGTAATCGATGAGAGATTTGTAAGCTCATCCTCATAAAGCGCTTTTACAGTATCAAAGTCTCCATTATTTGCAAGAAATACTTCAGATATATTCTGTGTATACAGAAGTGCATTATTGATGCTGATCGTGTTGTCACAAATAAAATGGGACTTTACAAATAATTGAAGAACGATTGCCATTGCAATGATAAAGAAAAATATGGAGAAAATCAATTCAATCAAAAATAAGCCTGAACGAGAGGCGTAATTCTTTCTCATAGGTTACCTCATTTCT
>JAFOYD010000210.1 GCA_017391545.1 Lachnospiraceae bacterium | reverse complement strand
GTTTTATTTATCATCATACAATTACTGCAAAACTTTATAATGTCATTCGCAATTACAGAAGGGACCAGCGCAACCAGTTAACGGATGAAGAATTTGCACAGTGGATGTATGAAAATCATACAGGCGGGAAAAAACTTGATCTGAAGAATCCAAGGACTTTTGATGAGAAAATATGGTATTTGAAGCTTCATGAAAAGGATGACCTGCAGAAAAAATGCACGGACAAGTATCTGGTCAGGGAATACGTGAAGGATTGCGGACTGGAACACATCCTGAATGATGTATATGGAGTCTACGATTCTTTTGACGAAGTTCCATTTGATCGTCTGCCGGAGCGCTTTTTTATGAAATGTACGCATACTTCCGGTGCAAATGCTATTTATGACAGAAACAAGCCATTTGATTTCAAATACCAGAAGAATGAATTTGACTACTGGATGAAGCGGGACTACTTCTGGGGCAGCAGAGAGTACAATTACAAGGGACTGGAGCCAAAGATCATCTGTGAGCGGATATTAGAGGATCAGAATGGAAAGCTTCCGATGGATTACAAGCTGATGTGCTTTGGTGGAACCGTGAAAATGCTGTTTTTAAATATCGGTCTGTCAACGGAAACAGGAGAACATGCGGATGATGCATTCTGCAATATTTATGACAGGGATTTTCACCTGCTTCCGATCACAGATGAGAGAGAGAATTATCTGGAGAAAGAAATCAAAAAGCCGGATAACTGGGAGCAGATGGTTCAGTATGCAGAGATTCTTTCAAAACCGTTCAGACACTGCAGAGTCGATTTTTATAATGTAGATGGAAAAATCTACTTTGGAGAGATCACATTTCATCATGGCGGAGGCTGCAACGGCATCGAGCCGGAAGAATGGGCATACAAAATGGGTGACTGGATTTCCATTGATGGACTTGAATAGAATAAAAGAAATGCCGGAAGGTCTGACGAATGTCAGACCTTATTATTTTGGCCTTTGACGATTTTTTCCAGTGTGTAGGCGACATCTGTAAGGCTTCCTTCCAGTGCGCCCTGAAACCAGGCTGCATACAGACTGGCGGCGCCACCGGCATAAAAACGGCATCTTTCCATAAATAAAGGGTCGAGCCGGATGTCATGTTCAAGGCTCTCGGAGGAAATCAGCTGTCTGGCGATCAGCTCGGGAAGCTGAAAAATAAATGTACTTGTATTGTTGGAATGCAGTAGTGCATAGATCAATTCTTTGCTTTCGTCGAGATATTCGGAAATCTTTAAAAACAGTGGAAGGGGATCTTCCATCGGATTTGGGTATTTAAGCTCAAGAAGCAATTTGCAGAGCGCATCTACAATCTCCTCCTCAATCGCATGCACAAGCCGGTTGATATCGGAATAGTGGGCATAGAAGGTGCCACGGTTGATATTTGCCCTGTTCACAATGTCAATGACTGTGATTTTGTCAAAGGGCTTTTCCATAAGCAGTTCAATAAACGATTCTTTGATGAGTTTCTTAGAGCGCAGTGCACTTCGGTATTCTGTCTTGTTGGACATCCGTATCAGTCCTTTCATAAGAGTATTTTTTTGTTTATAAAGTTTATAAATTTATAATACTTCAAATTGCTGTAAAATCCAACAAAATAATGCAAAGTGTTCAAAATACAACAGATATTCAAAAACTGACGATTGTATGGTAAAAATTGCTGTACTATAATACCCATGTTGATAAAATCAGACAGATGCACGATGTGCAGTAAAAATCAGGCGCAAAAGGGATGCACAGGTTGTAGAAAGGCATGGTTATTAAAATGGCAAAAGAAGCAAAGAGCAGCAATGAAAACAGCAGCTTTATGATTAAGGTTGCTACCTTTATTGTTGACAGACGTAACTTATTTTTTCTGTTATTTGGCATTGCACTGATCTTTTCGGTCGTGTCGATGAACTGGGTAAAAGTGGAGAACGCGCTGTCGGCATATCTGCCGGACACGACAGAGACAAGCAAAGGTCTTGACCGCATGGAGGAGCAGTTCATCACCTATGGAACGGCTAAGGTAATGGTGAGCAATATTCCTTATGAGGAAGCTGACCGCATTTATCAGGAGCTTGATGCGCTTGACAGCATCATTATGCTTGACTTTGACAATTCAAGGGAACATTACAATAATTTCTCGGCATTGTACGATATTACCTTTGGATATGAGGAAACGGATGACCGTGCACTTGCAGCGCTCGATGAAGTGAAGGAAATGCTTGACGGCTATGATATCTATGTATCCACATCAATGGGAGATGCATCAGCAGAGCAGCTGGCACAGGAAATGGCGGTCATCAGTGTGCTCGTTGCAATTGTGGTCGTTTCCGTACTGCTTCTCACCTCACAGACCTGGGCGGAGGTGCCGGTACTGCTTTTGACTTTCTGTTCGGCAGCATTGATTACAAAGGGCACGAATTTTATGATGGGAACGATTTCCTTTGTATCAAATTCCGTTACCATCGTTCTGCAGCTTGCCCTGTCAGTCGATTACGCAGTCATTTTTTGTAACCGCTATAAGGAGGAGCACCAGACTCTTGGTATCAGAGAGGCAGATATTATGGCGCTGAGCAAGGCGATTCCAGAAATCTTTTCAAGCTCACTTACGACAATGGGTGGACTGATTGCCATGATGTTCATGCAGTTTGGTATCGGAAGCGATATGGCACTGTGCCTGATCAGGGCGATTTTACTAAGCCTTCTTGCTGTATTTTTACTGATGCCGGGACTGATCATGCTCTTTGGTAAGGCGATGGACAAGACAAAGCACAAGAGTTTTATCCCGGACATTCCGTTTGTTGGAAAATTCGCATACAAGACAAGGTATATTGTACCTCCCCTTTTTGTTGTCGTGTTGGTAGGTGCATATATCATTCAGTCGCACTGTCCGTATGTTTATGGATACACACAGCTTGAGACACCGGTACAGAGTGATGCGATGCTGGTCGATGAGATGATCGATGAAAGTTTTGGAAGCGACAATTTTGTGGCGCTGATCGTTCCGGCAGGCAATTACGAGAAGGAGAAAAAGCTGTTAAAGGAGCTGGATGCCAGACCGGAAGTCGACCATTCGCAGGGACTTGCCAATATCGAAGCGATAGACGGCTATATGCTGACTGATAAGCTGACCGCCAGGGAATTCTCGGAGCTTCTGGAGCTTGACTATGAAGTGGCGGAGCTGTTGTACATGGCATATGCGGTGAATGATGAGAATTATGCCAAGATCGTAAACGGTTTTTCAAACTACAGCGTACCCCTGATTGATATGTTCATGTTCCTCTACGATGAAGTGGATGAAGGGTATGTCACACTGGATGATGATCTGATGGAGATGCTTGAGGATGCTCACACACAGATGCAGATCGCACTTGACCAGCTGCAGGGCGAAGATTACAGCCGTATGCTCATCTATCTGACACTTCCGGAGGAAGGCGATGAGACGTTTGCGTTTCTTGATGAGATGCATGAGATTGCAGGCAAATATTATGATGTCAATGAGGTACTGATTCCGGGTGAGTCAATGAGCCAGTATGACCTTTACAAGACCTTTCAACGGGATAATACGGTTGTCAACGTAGTCTCAATCCTTGCCGTACTGGTGGTACTGTTGTTTACCTTTATGTCCGCTGGTATGCCGGTGCTTCTGATCATGGTCATTCAGGGCGTGATCTGGGTAAATTTCGCTGTTCCGGCAATCCAGCAGAAAAACGTATTTTTCCTAAGTGCCATGATCGTATCCTCCATTCAGATGGGTGCGAACATTGACTACGCGATTGTCATTTCAGGAAGATTTATGGAGCTCAAGGACAAAATGCCCAAAAAGGATGCCATCATCGAGACCATGAACTTTGCCTTCCCGACCATTGTCACATCAGGTACGATGCTTGCGCTCGCGGGAATCTTTATCGGACAGATGTCCTCAGACGGTGCTGTGTGCGGTATTGGTCAGTGCCTCGGCAGAGGTACGATTCTCTCCATCTTTACGGTCATGTTCGTGCTGCCACAGATTCTACTGTTGGGAGAAAAGATTATCGACAGGACTTCGTTTGCAGTTTCCATACCACTGAAGCTGGAGCGTGCAAGTGGTCTGATGCGCGTGGACGGTATCATACAGGGACAGGTCAACGGTACGATTGTCGGTGAATTCCATGGACTTGTGCGCGGTGATGCGAACCTGTTCGTCAACATGGGAAAGATGGAGCAGAAACAGGATGACGGAAGTGACCTCATGAAACTGACGCAGAAGGAAGAGGGAGAAAATGATGTGTAGAAACGATATGCGAAAAATACATTGGAAAAAGAGTCTTGCGCTGACGTTAGCGCTTGCCATGGGCATCAGTATGATTCCGGTACAGGGAATCAGGGCAGAGGAAAAGAACGCACAGGAACAAACAGCGAAACAGCAGGATGCAGGAGAAGAAACCAGCTATGAGCAGATCGAGATCAGCACTGCTGAAGAATTTGCTGCGTTTGCAAAAAAGTGTTATATAGATGCATGGTCAAAAGATAAGTATATCAGGCTGAAAGCGGATATTGACCTTTCCGGGGGGGAATTTGAAACGATTCCTGTGTTCAATGGAATCTTTGATGGTGCAGGTCATACGATTGCAGGCTTTGACTATGTAGGGGATGGATATGTGGTCGGACTGTTCCGCTATATCGAAAGCAACGGTGTAGTTCAAAATCTGAAGGTAGAGGGACACATCTCATCGGAAAATGAAAAGGAGTGTATCGGAAGTATCTGTGGAATCAATTATGGCCTGATTCAGAACTGTACGTTTCAGGGAACGGTGAGCGGACGTGATACGGTAGGAGGCATTGCCGGTATCAATGAGAGTACAGGTACGTTATCAGGGTGCTCAGTAAACGGCAGAATTACAGGATACTACTCGACCGGAGGCATTGCCGGTATCAACCATGGTGTCATCAATTCCTGTACGAATCGGGCAGGTATCAATGATGACAGCGCATGGGTCGAAGAGGATGATGAGATGGGTGGTGTAGGAATCATCAAAAATCTCACATCCAATGATGACAGTGAACTTTACAGTGGTGTTGACACAGGCGGTATCTGTGGGTTTTCAGACGGCATGATCTCAAAGTGTACCAACGCTGGTACAGTGGGATATGAGCACACCGGATACAATATTGGCGGTATCGCAGGGCGTCAGTCCGGTATCGTGTCGTTTAGCACGAACAATGGAACCATTTACGGGCGTAAGGATATTGGCGGCATCGTAGGCCAGATGGAGCCTTTCATTGAAATCGATGAGGCCGAGTCCCTTCGAAATGCGATCAATAAGCTTCACGATCTGATCGAGAAGACAATTGATGATATGGATGCTGCCACAGACACGGTAAAGGGCGATGTGGATACGATGCAGGCGTATGCTGACGGTGCCATTGACGCAGGAGATGATCTGGTAGGTCAGCTCTCTGACTTTGTGGATAATAACGTCAACGAAGTGAATACGGTTTCAGAGCGGATGGGACACATCATGGACATGGTACCTGATATTCTGAACAATATATCGGCAGCAGGCGATTCCATGTCCAAATTGAACGATGTGCTAAAACAGCTTGTCAATGATATGGACGTGCTCGGAAAACTGGATGATTCCCCCTATGAAGAGACAGACTACAGCAGGATATCCCTGTTGTCGACGGTGGGCGGTTCCCTTACCACAGACACCACAGATCCGGAGGTCAATGATACAGTGACGATCACAGTGGTTCCCGATGACGGCTATCAGCTCAAAAAGGACTCGCTGGCAGTCGTTGATGCAGACGGAAAGAAGGTGGCTGTCACACCGGTAAGCGGAAAAGACAATCAGTATACCTTCACGATGACGAAAAAAAATGTCAAGGTCTCAGCGGAGTTTGTATATCAGGGAACATTCCTTGTGAAGTCAACGGTCGGAGGACGCGTC
>JAFOYD010000209.1 GCA_017391545.1 Lachnospiraceae bacterium | reverse complement strand
TACTAAAATCATTAATACTCTAGGAATTTTACTTTCATTTTGTAGTAATACAGCAATTAAAAATAAATTCAAAAATGCCAATATTGTCTACCAATCATTTTATTTTCGATATATAATGAGTTCATCTTCATAAATTAATTTTGCACATATATATCGAGGTCGATCATGTATAATTTTACAGTAATGCATCAAAATACCTCTGTTGCAGAGGTATCTGTCTCAGATAACCATAAAAATGTATCCATCAAGAAACTGGTACCGGATTCCATCATTCAACCATTTGGTGGCAATGATTTATCAATCAACCGAGTTTATAATTTTCTTAAGAGCCGTTGCTATGAAGATAACAGGGTGGATCTAAAAGAAATTTTGCAACAGGCACATTTATCATCAAACAATCCATGGGAATGGAACCGCATAACACATGGAGTCATGTGGGATGATGATATATGGATCAGATATGAAAATGAAACATTATGTTGGGAGGATGTCAAATGGAGAAAATAAAAGAATATCGCTTATCCCCCGAAGCCCTTGTCATGGTTGCCGGGAGCAGTATTGGCACACAAAAGAACTTTTACGAGGCAGGTTACTGGTATAAACAGAATAATGTGGGATATGAGGGAACTGCGGAATATCTGGTATCAAAAATACTTTCCTGTTCCAATATTGAAGAATATGTTGAATATGAAAAATGCAAAATTAATGGTCATGACGGATGTCGTTCTGCAAATTTCATCAAAGAGGGAGAATCCTATATAAGCTTGCAACGGCTCTATGACACCTATCATGGAGGTCAGCTTTCGGAAAAAATAAGGTTGTGTGACAACATCCCGGACCGGATAAAATACGTGGTGGATTTTGTGCTGGATATCACTGGTCTTGACATAACAGAGCAGCTTGGAAAAGTAGCGACACTTGATATGCTGATTTTAAACACAGACAGGCACTTTAATAATATCGGAATTCTTGCAGATCCTGTCAAAAATATTTTTAAAAATGCACCCGTCTTTGATAATGGAAATAGCCTTTTAAGCAATTATTCTCTCTTTCCATTTGACACAGCAATTGAAAATAATATTGAAAACGCTGTCGGTCAGCCATTTTCATCAAATCTTGAAATACAGGCAAAGGCATTTGGTTTCGGATTAAAAATAAATTATGAGAAATTATACAAATTACTAGAAAATGAACCGGAATCCAGAGCCTTAAGAACCTTGCTGATACAGTTAGACAAATATAAGGACATCATCATGGATAACTCAATTGAAAGATAGTTACAAATAATCATCTTTATACAACAATAGAGTGTGTATTTCACTACACACTCTATTATTTCATTATGCACTATATTTATTCGATTTCATTATCCGTCGTATCTTCACTCTCGTCAAAGTCTTCCAGGTCTTTATCATCAAAATCAGATAAAGCATCCTCGGAAGGTTCATCAACGACTTTGTCGAGCGCTTCATCTACATTTTCAAACTCCTGTGTGCCGTCAGAAAGCTTTTCCCTTACTTTGGCTATCTTTGCGACTCTGACATCATCATCGATGTTAATCAGCTTCACACCGGAGGTATTTCTGCCATAGATTGAGATATCGCCGGCAGGAATCTGTATGATAATGCCGCCGGTCGTGATCATCATAATCTCATGGTCATCTCTTACTGCCTTGACACCGACTACATTTCCTGTCTTTTCTGTGATACGGTAGCATTTTACGCCTTTACCACCACGCTTCTGCAATGTAAACTCGTCAAGATCAGTACGCTTGCCCATACCCATTTCAGATGCAATCAGAAGCGAATCGCCCTGTGTATTGAGCTGCATGCCAACGATCTCATCGCCGTCATCAAGATTCATACCGATGACACCCATTGCATTTCGTCCCATCGCACGTACATCCGTCTCTTTGAAGCGGATACACATACCATACTTTGTAACAAGGAAAATCTCTGAATTTTCATCTGTTGTCTTGACTTCGATCAACTCATCGTCATCGCGCAGTGAAATGGCAGCAAGACCATTTTTACGCACATTTGAGAACTCCATGATCGGTGTCTTCTTGGCAATACCCTTCTTGGTGATCATGAAAAGGTGCTTGCCCTCTTTGAACTGACTGATCGGTATCATTGCTGAAATCTTTTCACCGGGATTGAGCTGTAGGAGATTTACGATCGCCGTACCTCTTGCCGTTCTTCCTGCCTCTGGAATCTCATATGCCTTGAGTCTGTACACACGTCCAAAATTTGTAAAGAACATCAGATAGTGATGTGTCGTCGTCATCAGCAGATCTTCGATATAGTCATCCTCAATGGTTGCCATACCCTTGATACCACGGCCACCTCTGTGCTGTGTCTTGAAATTATCGACCGTCATTCGCTTGATGTATCCAAGACTTGTCATGGCAATAACCGTATTTCCGCGCGGTATCAGATCTTCCATATCAATTTCAGACTCATCGTATCCAAACTTTGTACGTCTGTCATCACCATATTTATCAGAAATAATCATAATTTCATCCCTGATAACGCCAAGCAGGATCTTTCTGTCTCCCAATATTGCCTTGTACTCCTCGATCTTTTTCAGAAGCTCTGCATGCTCCTGTTCAAGCTTTTCGCGTTCCAAACCTGTCAGAGCACGAAGTCGCATATCTACGATTGCCTGCGCCTGTACATCCGTCAGACCAAATCGTTCAATTAAACCTTGTTTTGCAATCTGTGTATTGGCACTACCTCTGATGATTCTGATGACCTCGTCAATGTTGTCAAGTGCGATGAGCAAGCCCTGTAAAATGTGGTCTCTCTCCTCAGCCTTGTTTAAGTCATACTGTGTCCTTCTGGTAACGACTTCTTCCTGATGCTTGATATAATGCGTCAGCATATCCTTTAAGTTCATGATTTTTGGCTCGTTGTTGACCAGCGCAAGCATGATCACACCAAAGCTGTCCTGCAGCTGTGTATGCTTATAGAGCTGATTCATGATGACATTGGCATTGGCATCCTTTCTCAGCTCGATACAGATTCGCATACCTTCTCTGTTCGATTCGTCGCGAAGGTCTGTAATGCCATCGATTTTTTTATCCTTGACAAGCTCTGCAATTTTCTCGATCAGTCTTGCCTTATTAACCATATACGGAAGTTCCGTTACGATAATTCTGCTCTTGCCATTTGGAAGTGTCTCGATATTTGTGACACTGCGAACCCTGATTTTTCCACGTCCTGTACGGTATGCCTCCTCGACACCACGCGTACCGAGAATAATGCCACCTGTCGGAAAATCCGGTCCTTTTATGATTGGCAGTAATTCCTCAATATCCGTCTCCCTGTCCTCATTGATCCGGTTTTCGATCATTTTCACAACGGCTGCAATGACTTCTCTAAGATTATGAGGTGGTATATTGGTCGCCATACCGACAGCAATACCCTGTGTACCGTTTACGAGCAGGTTCGGATACCGGCTTGGAAGAACGGTCGGTTCCTTCTCTGTCTCATCAAAGTTTGGAGCGAAATCAACGGTATTTTTGTTGATATCAGCAAGCAGCTCCATGGAAATTTTGCTCAATCTTGCCTCTGTATATCGCATGGCAGCCGCGCCGTCACCATCGACAGAACCGAAATTGCCATGTCCGTCTACGAGCGGATAACGTGTAGACCAATCCTGCGCCATATTGACCAATGCACCATAGATGGAACTGTCACCATGAGGGTGATATTTACCCATTGTATCACCGACAATACGCGCACACTTTCTGTGTGGCTTGTCAGGACCATTGTTCAGCTCGATCATGGAGAAAAGTACACGCCTCTGCACCGGCTTTAATCCATCCCTTACATCGGGAAGTGCACGGGATGCGATAACGCTCATGGCGTACTCGATATACGATTTCTCCATGGTTTTCTGCAGGTCTACTTCCTCTATTTTGTCAAATATTGTATCGTCCATTTCTACCTCCATCTGGATTAAATATCAAGGTTCTTTGCATTCTTTGCATTCTGCTCGATAAATTCCCGTCTTGGCTCTACCTTATCTCCCATCAGTGTGGTAAAGGTAAGGTCAATTTCTGATTCAGCCTCCTCGTCCATGGAAACCTTTAATAGAACACGTCTCTCAGGATCCATTGTTGTTTCCCACAACTGTTCTGCATCCATCTCTCCAAGTCCTTTATAGCGCTGAATCTTATTATTCTGGTCGCGACCTACCTCGTCGAGTATGGCTGCCAGCTCATCATCAGAGTATGCATACCAGATTTTCTTATTTTTTTCAAGTTTATAAAGAGGCGGCTTTGCCAGATACACATGTCCCTGTTTGATCAATTCCGGCATGAACCGGTACAGGAACGTAAGCATCAGTGTGGCAATATGTGCTCCATCCACGTCGGCATCGGTCATGATAATGATCTTGCCATAACGAAGCTTCGTGATATCGAAATCATCATGGATACCTGTACCAAATGCCGTGATCATTGACTTGATCTCCGCATTTCCATAAATCTTGTCCAGTCGTGCCTTTTCCACATTCAGAATCTTACCGCGAAGTGGCAAAATTGCCTGTGTTGCACGGCTTCTGGCAGTCTTTGCACTACCACCTGCAGAGTCTCCCTCTACGATAAAGATTTCACAATTTTCCGGATTCTTGTCTGAACAGTCTGCAAGCTTTCCAGGAAGTGTCATACCGTCAAGTGCAGTCTTTCTTCTGGTCAAATCCCTTGCCTTTCTGGCTGCTTCCCTGGCTCTTTGTGCCAGAATGGATTTCTCACAGATCTGCTTTGCAACGGTCGGATTCTGCTCCAGATAATACGTCAGCTGTTCACTGACAATGCTATCAACAGCACCTCTAGCTTCACTGTTTCCAAGCTTCTGCTTTGTCTGTCCCTCGAACTGTGGATCCTCGATTTTAATGGAGACGATTGCAGTCATTCCCTCCCTGATGTCATCACCGCTTAAGTTTGCCTCGCTGTCCTTTAACAGCTTTGCATTTCTGGCATAATCATTAAATGTCTTTGTGATGGCATTTCGAAATCCTGCAAGATGCGTACCGCCCTCAGGCGTATTGATATTATTTACAAAACTGTAGGAGCTCTCAGTATAGGAATCATTGTGTTGCATCGCTACTTCCACATACACATTATCCTTTTTGCCCTCAAAATAAAGCACATCCTCATAAAGTGGTGTCTTGCTCTTGTTTAAGTACGTAACGAACTCCCTGATACCACCCTCATAGTGGAAAGTCTTTTCGATCGGTCCCTCTTCAGGACGCAGATCACGAAGAATGATTTTCAGGTTTTTTGTGAGAAATGCCATTTCCCGAAGTCTCTGTTTCAGTACATTATAATCATAAACCGTCTCTTCAAAAATCGTCGGATCAGGCAAAAACGTAACCTTTGTCCCTGTCTTTCCCTGCTCACATTCGCCAACGACTTTCAGCGGATAACATACATGTCCCCGCTCATAACGCTGTTTATAAATTTGTCCTTCACTGCAGATTTCTACCTCAAGCCATGTAGAAAGCGCATTCACGACAGACGCACCTACACCATGCAGTCCGCCTGAAACCTTATAGCCGCCACCACCGAACTTACCGCCCGCATGAAGGATGGTAAATACAACCTCTACGGCAGGCTTTCCTGCCTTGTGATTTATTCCTACAGGAATTCCTCGTCCGTTGTCTACGACCGTTATGGAATTGTCAGGATTTATGGTAACGTCAATCGTATCACAATATCCTCCAAGTGCTTCATCCACCGCATTATCGACAATTTCGTATACTAAATGATGTAAGCCCCTTGAAGAAGTGCTGCCGATATACATACCAGGCCTTTTTCTGACGGCCTCAAGCCCCTCCAAGATCTGAATCTGGTCAGCTCCATACTCAGTACTCATAATTATCCTCCCATTCCTCTAATCTCTATACTTTATTTCCAAAAAATGTATTAATTCTCCTGAACAACAGCAGCGTTTGAAACCCGAAATACCTTATTGATTTCAAATCTGTTATTGACAAACTCCTCAAGTCCCGTACAGGTGATGATCGTCTGGATATCACCGATACTGTTCAACAGATAATTCTGTCTGTTGCTGTCTAGCTCTGAC
>JAFOYD010000208.1 GCA_017391545.1 Lachnospiraceae bacterium | reverse complement strand
TTTACAAGCTGCCAGCCGTTAAATGCATCAAGGAAATTGATGTATCCCGGCTTGCCATTCAATACTTCGATTGGAAGCTCGCCGTCTTTCATATAAATTTTAGAAGGTTTCTGATTCGGGTTACAGCCGTATTTTAATTCTAATTCGTTCATGGTATCCTGCTCCTTTTCTTATGCGTTCTTATTGTAAATCTTTGACTCGTATTTTCCTGTCTCAATGTCGATGAAACGGATGAAAAGAGAAACTTTATTATCTGCATTTAAGCTGTTCCATACCATCTCGCCGAACTCGTTCATATCGTTTGGAATCTCAACAAGCTTAGGCTCTCCCTCGAAGCTTGGAAGTGGATTGCCATCACCCATGTATGTGTGAATGAAATGTCCTTCTCCTGCTACAGGATTGCTGTATGCAAAGGTATAACGGTTGCATGCATCCGGGTTGCCGTTGTTGCTCTTTAAGATGGACATGGCGTAGTTGTAATTACCATTCTCGATATGAAGAATACCTGAAATTCTCGGTGTATAATTCGGAGCATCCGGCTCGAACTCTCTGGTTCTTAACGCCTGTTCAAAAGTCTGCTGTTTGTCCATCAGCTCATAGATGGTATCTGTCTGGTCGCCGTTTGTCACGATTGTCTTGTTGCCAAGTACACGAACAGGTGCATAGATGATCAGGCTTGGATCACTTAATTTTGATGGATCGAATGCCTGTGTACGGATGCCTTCTCCGTCCTCCACGAACACACGATTTCTGCTGTTCTCACTTCTGCCCATGATAAAGTAAGCGATGGCAGCTTTTTTTCCATCCTTTGTCTTACCGATGACAATTCCTCTGCCAGGGTAAGCGTTTCCCTTTAATTCCTGCTCCAATGATAACATGTTCATTCTAAAAACCTCCTAATAAGTAAATCGTTTCTAAAGTGGCTCATGTGCATAAAAACGACCGCCTGAGCGCACCAATATAATGCTGCCCAGGCGGTCGGCTCTAAATCTGATCTCATACACTCCCTGTAGGTCATCCTACACAATGCCTCTCAATCGGCACTGCTTCCGCCAGTCGTGCACCTATCTTTAATGATATATGATAGCGCACCGTTTGGCAAGTGGAATTTTGCGTTTCACTCACAGTTTATTTTTGTCTATCCGCCACACATATTTTGTGATAGAATGTAAACAATATAATTTCAAAAGAAGGAGCGACTGCCATGTCATATATTTACGAAACACATCTTCACACCAACCTTGCAAGTGCCTGTGCGAGAAATTCGGGTGCCGAGTATATCTCATATTACAAAAAGCTGGGTTTTTCCGGCATCATCGTCACAGACCATTTTTTCAATGGAAATACCTCGATCCCGCGCAATCTCCCCTGGGAGGAACGCATCGACCTGTTCTGCCGTGGTTATGAGGAAGCAAAGGCTGAGGGGGACAGACAGGATTTTCAGGTCTTTTTTGCATGGGAATGTCGTTTCGACGGAGACGAATTTCTGGTATATGGTCTTGACAAGGACTGGCTCAAGAAGCACCCGGAGATGATGCAGTGGGATCATATCACACATTATGAAAAGATCAAGGCCGAAGGCGGACTTGTCGTGCAGGCGCATCCATTCCGCGAACGTGGATATCTGTCTGAGGTATATGTACACCCTTACCAGTGTGATGCCTTTGAGGTAGCAAATGCTGGAAATCCTTTTGAACAGAACCGCATGGCATACCGCTATGCGCAGGAGAACAACATTGTCATGACGGCCGGCTCTGACATCCATACGGTCGGTATCACTGATAACGGCAACATCTATGGCATGGCATTTGACAAGCCGCTTGATTCCATCTCCGACTACGTAAAGCGCATAAAAAGCGGCACAGGTTTTTCACTCCATGTGCCGCAGGATGAGCTTGTCTGGAAAGAAGGAACCTCCAACCATCTGCCCGTATTTATTTTTGATCAAAAGAATGTACCTCACGCTGCAAACAGCCTTGATGACATTTTTAAAAGTCCTGTTTAAATATTCTGCTGATTGCTCAGATAACGGATGCAGATGCCATCCTTGTGAAGTACATCCCCTTCAAGCTTGCGGGAAAATACGATCTTGCTATTGCTGTCCTTGATGATATCCAAATCCTCCTCACTGCTGTTCACAATAACCTCCAGCGTCTCTCCCCATCCGATTTTCTGGAACTGTACAATTCGCGGATTGCTGTAATCTGCCGGGAAATGGAAGTTTCTCTCACGCATGAGCGGTTCTTCTTTGCGCAGCTTGATGAGCTGCTTGATCAGCGAAATCTGCTCATTGTACTTGCCCTGCTCGATATCGTCCCATGGCATACAGCGTCGGCAGTCCGGATCAAAGCCACCCTCCATGCCAATCTCCGTTCCATAATAGATGCAGGTACTGCCCGGCATGGTAAACAACAGTGCAATCAGGCTGTTGTACTCGTCCAGATTTTGGGTCACGTTTCGCAGACGAATCGTATCATGAGAATCCAGCATGTTAAAAAGCACATCATTTGTCTGCTGCATATAATTGGTATAGCAACGATTGATCATGAACTCAAAATCTTCTCCCGTCAGGCTCTTGTCAAGGAAGAAGTCCTTCATGCTGCCTGCCAGAGGATAGTTCATGACAGAGTCAAACTCATCTCCTCTAAGCCACGGCATCGCATCATGCCAGATCTCACCCAATATGTAAATATCCGGTTTGATGGACTTTAAGGCATAGCGAAGTTCCTTGCAGAAAATGTGCGAAACCTCATTCGCCACATCCATGCGGATTCCATCGACATCATATTTTTTCACCCAGCCGCACACAACGCCAATCAGATACTCGCGCACCTTTGGATTGTTGGTGTTGAGCTTTGGCATGCCATCAAAGAATGCAAAGGTATATAGTTGTCCCTTCTTTGCTGCGTCCCATTGATCCGATAAAGGCCACTCATTGATCATGAACCAGTCAAAATACTCTGAGTCACGGCCGTTTTTGAGGACATCCTGCCATGGCTTAAAGAAATATCCACTGTGGTTAAAGACCGCATCAAGCATGACTCTGATTCCACGCTTATGTGCTTCTGACACGAACTGTTTCATCGTCTCATCATCGCCAAAATGAGGATCGATCTTCTCATAATCAGTGGTATCGTATTTATGATTGGAATACGCTTCATTAATCGGTGTCGTATAGATTCCAGTGATTCCCAGATCCTGCAGATAATCAAGCTTGTCTGTCATTCCCTTGAGATCACCGCCATAGAAATCATTGTGTCCTATGCCACTCTCATATTTCCAGGGCTTCACATTTTCAGGATTACGTGAAGCATCCCCATTACAGAATCTGTCCGGAAAAATCTGATACCATACTGTATCATTGACCCAGGCCGGCACTCTGTTGATATCGCACGGATTCATCCATGGCATGGTAAAGCACTGACGGCTGCGTCCCTTGATATGCATCTGCTCTTCACTGACAAAACCATCTTCGAAGTAATACCAGCGCTCTGTATCTGTCACCAGTTCAAAATAATACTTTAAACGTTTGAACTTTGGCTCTATCGTCGTAGTCCACCAAAGCTGATATTTCAAGCGCTTTTTGAACGGAATATTTGCTTTATCGCCTGTCCATTCCTCGCCGCCTCCTAAGATTCCATTTGCAAAGGGATCGCCATAGACAATATTGACTTCCTTTACATCATATCCTGTCTTTATATTAATAATAAGCGAATTCTCATCAAGCATGTAACAATAATTATCGACTGTTCTGTGATAAACTGATGCAAACTCCATAATTGTACCTTTCCTTTCCAAAATAATAAGCTCTGCATTATTACCAATTTTTCTGCAACAGAAAACGTTTTCCGTTGCGCTATTTTACAAGGCTTCCAACTTATTATCGGAAGCCTTATTGACATTATACACAACAATTCTTGAAAATTCAACTACAAAATTATAAACATTCCGTTTAAGATTTCATATATGACAATATCGCCTTCACGCCATACAGTACGGTCCCAAGTCCATCCTGATACTTATAATTTGCATTGGATGCCAGCATATGACTGGCTCCTACACCCATCAGCCATATGTTTTCAGCTGCCTCGATACTATTCGTGTCCGCTTTTACATCACCGGAAGCTTTTCCTTTTTCGATCAAGTCAGTCAAGTACTGTAGAATCTCATTTCTGACGCCGTCGTCCATAACCCTGTACAGTGCCGTGTAATACTGAAAATATGAATTTTTCTCGTAAACGTATGCAAAAGCAGCCTCGACAAATGCCATAAAATTATCATCATATGACGCCTGCGGATCAATGACCGCTTCTGCATTGGCAATCAGCTCCTCATTGCACTTTTCAGATACAATCAGATTCAGCTCATCCACATCCCGAAAACGGTTGTAGATTACTCTCCTGTCGCAATTCAGTTCCCTGCAGATTCGTGTCACCGTCAATGCTTCCGGGCCTTCCTTGCAACCTATATTTACAGCCAAGTCAATAATTCGTTTGCTTGTCTCATCTTCGATTCGTTTTCCTTTTGAGAAAGCCATTCTCTCACCCCATTCATAACACCATTTTATCAGTTATGAATGAAGATATCAAGTAATTGTCTGAATTTTTATTTAATTTGATGCAATTGCATTTCCTGTATAAAGCTGATAGTACTTTCCTTTTGCCTCGATCAACTCATCATGTGTACCACGCTCAATAATTCTACCCTGTTCAAGTACCATGATACAGTCACTATTCTTGACAGTAGAAAGCCTGTGTGCGATTACGAAAGTGGTTCTTCCTTTCATCAGCTTATCCATACCATCCTGGACAATCTTCTCTGTACGTGTATCAATCGAGCTGGTCGCCTCATCCAGAATCAATGCCGGAGGATCCGCAATCGCTGCTCTCGCAATGGCAAGAAGCTGTCTCTGGCCCTGGCTTAAGTTGGCACCGTCGCCTGTCAGAAGGGTGTTATAGCCCTGTGGAAGCCGTTCGATAAATTCGTGTGCATTTACATGTTTTGCTGCGGCAATGACCTCCTCATCTGTGGCATCAAGCTTTCCATATCGAATATTCTCCATGACTGTGGCAGTGAACAGATGCGTATCCTGCAATACGATGCCAAGAGAACGTCTCAGATCCGCTTTCTTGATCTTGTTGACATTGATACCATCATAACGGATTTTACCATCCTGTATATCGTAGAAACGGTTAATCAGGTTCGTGATCGTCGTCTTACCTGCACCCGTAGAGCCTACAAAGGCAATCTTTTGTCCCGGCTCGGCAAACATCTTGATATTGTGAAGTACAATTTTCTCATCCGTATATCCAAAGTCCACATCGTCAAACACGACACCGCCTTCAAGTCTCTGATATGTCGTGGTATCGCTGTCTTTATGGTAATGTTTCCATGCCCACATACCTGTATGTTTGTCCGTTTCCCGAAGTTCGCCGTTTACCTCCGCTGCATTGACAAGAGATACATAGCCTTCATCTGTTTCCGGCTGCTCATCAATCATCTTAAAGATGCGGTCTGCTCCGGCAAGCGCCATGACAATGGAATTGAACTGCTGGCTGACCTGATTGATTGGCATATTAAAGCTCTTGTTGAAGGTGAGGAAGCTTGCAAGTCCGCCAAGCGTCAGTCCACCGATATTTCCAAGTGCAAGGATACCGCCCACGATCGCACAGACTACATAGCTTAGATTTCCAAGCTGCGCATTGATTGGTCCGAGCATGTTTCCAAACTGGTTTGCATTGTAAGCACTGTCAAAAAGCTCCTCATTCAGCTCGTTAAAGCGTTTCATGGTCTCCTCTTCATGGCAGAATATCTTTACGACCTTCTGTCCTTCCATCATTTCTTCAATATAGCCGTTTACTGCGCCAATAGACTTCTGCTGGGCTACAAAATACCTTCCTGAAAGCCCTGTCGCCTTCTTGGTCACAAATAGCATAATGCCAACCATCACCAGCGTCGTGATTGTCAGCGGCACACTCAGAATAATCATGCTCACAAACACACTGACAATTGTGATCGCACTATTCAGGCACTGTGGCAGGCTCTGGCTGATCATCTGTCGCAACGTATCAATATCATTCGTGTATCTTGACATGATATCACCATGTGGATGTGTGTCAAAATATTTGATTGGAAGGGATTCCATCTTGTTGAACATATCATTTCTGATATTTCTCATGGTACCCTGGCTTACATTGATCATGATTCTGTTGTAAAGATATGTGGATAACACGCCGATGGCATAAAAGCATGCCACTCTGAAAATCGCATGTGCCAGTCCCGAAAAATCGGGATTCTCCGTACCCAAAAGCGGAAGAATATATTCATCGATCAATGTCTGCGTAAATAAAGTTCCCTGAATACTTGCAAACACACCTATAAAAATACATATGACAACAATAATTACATGGGGTGTATAATTTTTTAATACATATCCCATAAGCCTTTTAAAAAGCTTACCCGGATTTTCAATCTTTGGTCTTGGTCCTTTCATACGATGTCCTGGTCCTGGCATTAGTTGTCACCTCCGTTCTCGTCAAAGTCTGCATTTCCACCTGTCTGTGATTCGTAAACCTCACGGTAGATCGGACTCGTCTTTAACAGCTCATCATGTGTGCCATATGCAGTCACTGCACCATTATCCATGACGATAATGCGGTCTGCATGCTGCACACTGCTCACTCGCTGTGCAATGATCAGCTTCGTCGTGTCCGGAATTTCCTCTGCAAACGCCTTTCTGATCTTTGCATCCGTAGCAGTATCTACTGCGCTGGTGCTGTCATCCAGAATGAGGATTTTCGGCTTTTTGAGCAGTGCTCTGGCAATACAAAGTCTCTGTTTCTGTCCACCGGATACATTCGTTCCGCCCTGCTCAATATAGGTATTATATTTTTCCGGCATTTTCTGTATAAACTCATCTGCGCAGGCAAGCTGGCAGGCTCTGATGCACTCCTCCTCAGATGCATCCTTATTGCCCCATCGGAGATTTTCAAGTATCGTTCCACTGAAAAGCACATTTTTCTGTAATACAACAGATACCTGATTTCGAAGCGCCTCCATATCATACGCGCGCACATCCACGCCACCCACAAGCAGCTCTCCTGACGTGACATCATACAGTCGGCTGATCAGATTGACAAGGCTTGATTTGGCGCTTCCTGTACCGCCTATGATACCGATGGTCTCACCCGATTTGATATCCAGATTGATATTCTTTAATACAGGCTTACCCTCTTTGTTGTACGCGAAGGACACTTCCTTAAATGCGATGCTTCCATCCTTGACCTCCATGATAGGATTCTCCGGATTCTGTAAATCCGACTTCTCTGTCAGCACTTCTGCGATACGCTTTGCACTCGCATAGCTCATCGACAGCATGACAAAAATCATGGACACAATCATGAGGCTCATCAGGATATTCATACAGTATGCAAGCAGACTCATCAGCTCTCCTGTCGTCAGTCCTCCGACAACAATGCTTTTGGCTCCGAGCCATGAAATCACGAGAATGCATGCATATACTGTCGCCTGCATCAGAGGCATGTTGATCACGACCAGTTTCTCTGCCCGCAGAAACATATTGTAGATGTTCTGGTTTGCCTTTGAGAATTTTTCCTTTTCATAGTCTTCACGCACATATGCCTTCACCACGCGGATTGCCGATACATTTTCCTGCACGCTGGCATTCAGGGCGTCATATTTTTCAAATACCTGTCTGAAATAAGTATTTGCTTTTGGCAAAATGAATGCGACACAGATCCCCAGAAAGATTACTGCAATCAGATAAATACTTGCAAGTCTGGCATTAATGGAAAATGCCATGACCATTGCAATAATCAGTGATGCAGGCGCACGCATCGCCATGCGCAGAATCATCTGATACGAATTCTGGATATTTGTCACATCAGTCGTCAATC
>JAFOYD010000207.1 GCA_017391545.1 Lachnospiraceae bacterium | reverse complement strand
TCATCTCATAATACGGATAGATCCTGCCGTCAAACGTCAGGTCATCACCTGTCGCGCCTTTGCCAAGCGTACTGGCAATCTCATCTGCTTTATTCTGTGTGATCTCCGTGCCTGTTGCCTTGACCGGTATATAACCGTTCAGCACAGCCACCTTGCCCGGAATCCTTAACTGATCCTCTTCGGTATCGTCCGATGTATCTTTTGCACTTGTCGATTGTGCACCTTCCGCAGCCGGAAGCTCTCCAACCGTTGTCGTATGATTTACCGTAACGGTAATGCTGTCAAAGTCCTCCACAGGTTTCACACCTGCCTCAGCCTTCAGACTGCCTCCGATCTGCGATGCCAATGTGGGATTGTAATGGCATAGCGCCACAAAAAGAAGTATAAGCGCTAATAAGCCACCTAATCCGTACAGCACCTTCTCTACTATACGCATATCAGCAACCTCCTTAGTGTTTATACTCCCCCGTGAGCATTATTTCCATCCATGATAAATTGTTTGATTCAAGCAAGTGAATAATTAATTTTTCAGAACAAATTGTCCACTTTTAATATATTATATATCTTATTTCAATAATTGTCTATATCTTTTTCTGTATTTCGTCTACACAAAAATATGCACAGTTACTGTTCACTCCGTTCCAGTAACGTGTAAAAATCCATGCAAAATTTGCTTCGCAAATGGATTTTTACCTGCCTACACTACGTTTTCTCACGAACTTAGCAGTAAATGCTAAGTCCTGTTTGAACAGTACTATGAACAACTCAATAATACACAGCAAACTGCCAAGATCTGCCATCCTGTAAGACCCCGGAACAGCATAATCAACCGTCACCAGACCGGTATAATCCTGTGGAAGCAGGATGCGCAGCACATTGTTATTGCCGTCTTCTGTCTCAAGCCCGTTTCCGTATCTGTCCTTTGCATGGTAGCCCTTGTAATTCAGAATCGGAAGCTCCACCCAGGCATCACCGGAAGCACCTGTCTCACACCAGAATTCTGCATGCGTGCCATCCTTCTGGTAGTTCCCAAGAGAAATCACATCATTGCTGTAGATCTCGCCGTCAAAAAGCTCCTCGTCCGTATCCTCGCGGATATACTCACCATTCCCGACGCTGAAGCTGTCGATCTGCGCTGCATCGTATACCATCGTATACGGTCTGTCCTGCATCATTGCCGTACACTGCTGGAAAGCAACTGCAACAATCGCAACCGCCACTGCCGGATACAGCCATTCCTGCATCCTGTCTGCATAAAGCGCCAGAACACGGCACAACAAAAGCGCCAAAAGCACCTGCGCCAGCGAGAGAAAGCGGAACGGGAACTGTATATTGTAAATCCAGCCCATAAACGGCACATGATTGATGATATCGTTCCATGGAAACAGATTGGAAGCCATAAACAGTGTAAGCACAGACATTGCCGTCAGAATTCTGAGCAGTCTGTCACTGTTTTTCAGACACACATACACTGCTATGATGAGTGCAAGCATCAGAACGATGCCGGGCGTCAGTCCCATTCTGTCACTGACATTGTACTTGGCGCCGCCTGTCGCATTCTGGTAAAGCATAAAATACTGACCGATATATGCGCCCTTATGCTCGATCGCTTTGACAAGCTCCTCCTCACCCTCGTGCATCACACGCACAGGCACATTGATGTAGTAATCCACAAAAGGGACAATGAAAAACATATTGATCCCCAATGTCATAATGCCTGCCCGCAAATACGTGAGCATCGTGCGCTTCGTGAACGTCGTGCGATACAGCACGATTGCAAGTATAACCAGCAAAATGCATACCATCGCCACGCTGATCAAATGTGTCTGGATCAGTCCCGTCATGCCAAGTGTCAGAAGCAGTGCATTTTTGATGCTGTCCTTTTCCGAGTTCTCTTCCTCCGGCTTTTTCATATAGATCTTGCAGACTGCAAGCAGGATGACTGGCAGGAACATCTGCGCCGTATACTCGCCCAGGGCTGTGCGCACGTACATGTTGACAAGCCTGTACATGGCAAAGATATAGGCTGATGCGCCAATGCATGCCGCCTTCCTGTCTCCCGTGATGCGCTCAAAGCAAAGCTGTGCGATGACCACCGTGCCGAGATTTACAAGGAACACATAGCTCTTGTAGGCTGCTGACACCGAAAATCCAATGATCCGCAGAATTGCCGGAAGATACAGCAGAATATCCCCATAATAGATTGATACTGGATATCCGTATCCCTCCATCCACTGCCCTTGCATGCGCACCGGGAACTGACCATTTAGGAGCCCCTGTGCAATGCCCTCGATGCGCAGCATATGAAATCTGCCATCATGACCATAGCAAAATCCCTCTGCAAACATCGGCGCTGACGCAATTATTGCTGTCAGAAGCATCCACGCGATGCGCTCTCTGTTCGCCAATATGGCGTCCCATTTCAGATAAATAAACAATGCCATAAGGATACACATGCTCAGCAAAAATGCCGCTCTTTTGATGTCGTTGGCATTTTTGTACAACGTGATCTCATTGACCTTGAGAAAGCCGCTGCCCTCGTAACCGACTCTGATCTCCAGGTCATCGACATTTTCCTTTAGTCGGAATGTAAAGGTCTTGTGCGTGCTGATCCGGCTTAACGGCACGTCCCCTGACAAGAGATATTCTGAAGATCCGTTTGCATGAACATCCATGTAATTATCTTCCGAACACGCATAGTCGACCTCTACCGTATAATCGCCCTTTTCCAGATACATATATGGTCCGTAGAGCACGATGCCCTTACCTGCACTCTCTTCGTCCACATACCATTCCCCACTGTCACTGTGGCACAGATCACCGCGCAGATCCTCCGTGGGCAGACTGATATACTGCGGGTAAAAATTCCTGCAGACCAGTATTGTCGCTATTGTAATCAGAAGTACCGCAAGCAGTGACGCGACCACTGCTGTCTTTTGTCTTTTCATTTTCATCGTATACATTCCCCTTATTGTGCTTTTTCCTGGACGATCAACACAGTATTTGCCATGTTGATCTTTGCTGTCTCCTTATCCCAAATACCGCACGAGTATCTTTCTGAGCACATCGATATCGATCGGTTTGGTCATGTAATCGTCAAATCCGCGTTTGACATATTCCTCTCTGGCGCCGACAATGGCATTTGCGGTCAGCACGACGATGGGCGTGCCGTGATTGATGCAGCCGGTCATGTTGCGCAGGTGCCGCATGACATCTGTTCCTCCCACTTCGGGCATCATGTCATCGGTCAGCACCAGA
This sequence comes from Lachnospiraceae bacterium, assembly GCA_017391545.1. Classification (GTDB taxonomy): domain Bacteria; phylum Bacillota; class Clostridia; order Lachnospirales; family Lachnospiraceae; genus COE1. The sequence goes on along the minus strand of JAFOYD010000207.1, from coordinate 2,304 downwards.
TCATACTTCCTATGATCAAGGCGGTTGATTGCCTCCTGTCCTCCGCCTGCGCGCTCGACTGTTATTTCCATCAGCTCTAATATGGAAGCGATGACTTCCAGATTCATCTCATTGTCATCGACTACCAGTACACGCTTGCCTGCAAAGCTCAGATTTTCCAGCGGTGCCTCGTCCCTGTTCTCATTGCTGAGTGCCTCAAAGCGCTTCTTGTAGTCGCCAATCGACATGTCGGATACCACCTTTTGCGGAATTGTCACCCTGAAAGTAGAGCCTCTCTGGTACTGGCTCTCCACCGAAATCGTACCTTTCATCAGTGCCACAAGCCTTGACGTGATGGAAAGGCCAAGCCCTGTGCCTTCGATGCTTTTATTTTTCTTTCTGTCAAGGCGTTCAAACTCTGTGAACAGCTTTGACTTTTCCTCCTCGCGGATACCCACGCCGCTGTCAGAGACCATGACATCCAGCAGGATCTTATCCTCGTCAAGGTATTCCGAATAATTTGTCCGTTTCACAGAGAGCTGTACCCAGCCTGTTTTGGTGTACTTGATCGCATTGGTCATCAGATTGGTGATGATCTGCTTGATGCGGATCTCATCGCCGTGCAAGAGATCCGGCAATGCCTCATCAATGTCAAGCATGAAGTCAAGTCCTTTGTCAACTGCCCTGCCCTTTGTCATCACGACGATATCATTGAGCAGGGATGAAAGGGAGTAATCCGACTCCACGATGTCGAGCTTTCCTGACTCGATCTTGGAGAAATCAAGCACATCATTGATCAGTGCAAGCAGTGTCCTGCCGGCGCTCTGGATATTGTCGGCGTATTTTAAGATTGTCTCATTCTTCGTCTCATGCATGATCAGCTCATTCATACCGAGGATGGCATTGAGCGGCGTCCTGATCTCATGTGACATCTGCGAGAGGAACCGGCTCTTTTGCTTGTTTGCATCCTCTGCCGCCTCTTTGTCCCGCTGGAGCTTGATCTGGTTGACTTCCTCGCGTACCTGCTTTAATTCATAGCGGCTCCGCACGATCCAGAACAGCACGTTAAAGCTGAAGATCAGTAGTCCGTATCCAAAGATCGTCGATGCGGGATAGATGATACCAAACCAATAGGAAGCAACGCTTAGCAGTGCCGTCACGATGATCGATCCATATGCAATAAACACTTCCAGCGAAGGCATCATTTTCTCCTGTACAAAGCTGGCGATGCATGCAATGATGCCTGCTGCGATCAGCAGATGCACGAAGATATAAAAGTGGTTCAGACTGTATGCAAAGAGTGTATAAGCTCCGACGGCGATGATGCAGAGTGCAAAGTTGATGGTCGCAAGCACCTCATACCGTTTGTGTCCAGGGAAAAATGCATATTTTGTGAACATGATAAACGGAATCGGCAGCATCAGGAGCGCCATGCTGTTGAGCCAGCTGACGAGGGACATCTTTTTGAGAAAGATTTCCATACATCCGGAATCCATCGCGATATACACGACTGCTGCGCCCAGAAACTTCGCAAGCCACCGCAGTGCACTTACATCTCTGACCTGATCGATCAGTGTCGTGGAAAAGCTGGTCATGATACACAGTACAATGAGTACGCATGCTACCGCACAGATGATGAGGCTCTTTGCCGACTGTCTGACGATATATGCGGTAAGCGCATAGCGGTCCCCCACCGAGACATACTGTACATTGAAGTGAGTCTCTGAATCAGAGCCAATTTCCAGTCTGATTCTGTCGCCCTTCTTGACATCTTTCATCGGTATCAGGTGCATCAGATAGAGCTTCCCGACATAATCACGATACTTCTCATACACAGCATTTTCATAGACTAGCTCGTCATTCACATACACATTTACTGTGAATGCACGCACGCGAAACATCAGGTACTCATTTTCTTCAGGTGTAAAGTCGATCACCTTCTCGATGACTGCGCGTCCATCCTTTTCCTCAAGTTTGAGATAATTTCCGCTATTGATCTTCACTGTATCATTGTCTCTGTCATCCACATAGTGCCAGTTTTCTCCGAACCACGGATTGATCTTGTACAGATCCCTGAAATTATCCATGCCTGGTGCTTCAAAGTAGATCATCACGGTCAGTCCGATTAGAAAAACCAGGAAGACATTCAATATCAGTTTTCCGACTTTATCTGACTCATACATATAATCCCCATTACGCATATCTTTTGTACCCCCGCATTTCAAAACACAATATATCAATTAATTGTATCATGAAACAGAAAATGTTACAATTAATTATACATGGAGGTTTGTATGTTAGTACTTGGTTTGAATAAAACGACTC
>JAFOYD010000206.1 GCA_017391545.1 Lachnospiraceae bacterium | reverse complement strand
GCTGCAGGAGCCGGTGCCGGTGTCGGTTCAGGCTCTGCTCCACCCATCTGCTGTGCCATAAAGGTATTGTAAATAGACTTTGCAAAATCAAGCGGATACAACTGCATCAATGTAGAATCTACCAAGTCATCAATCTGCATTCTAAAGGAGATCTTCACAAATCTTTCCTCCAGGAAAGGTGATAACTCTCTAGGCTGTTTTGACTGGACATCAACAAGGCTTGCCTCTGGCGGGCTGATATCGATCGTCTTGCCGAGCATTGAGGAAAGCGATGTCGACGATGAACCCATCATCTGATTCATTGCCTCTGAAATTGCACTCAGATGTAATTCGCTCAGCTCCCCATCAATACTTGTACCATCACCACCCATCATCAGATCTGTGATGACCTTAACATCATGTTCCCTTAATACCAAAATATTTGTACCATTTAATCCAACTGTGTATTTAATCTGGATGAACACGCAGGGCTTCTCGTAGGCACTCAGAACATCCTCCCAGCTGCACATCTCTACAACAGGTGTTGTAATATTTACTTTTTTATTAACAAGTGAATAGAGCGTTGTGGCAGAAGTACCCATACTGATATTGGCAACCTCTCCAATCGCATCTTTCTCAATGTCGGTAAGTTCCTCCCCTGCGGGTGCATCCATTGTAGCTGTAGCAGTAGCCGTATCAGCCACTCCAGAATCCGCAGACAGATCAACGCCGTTGAGCAATGCATTTATTTCGTCTTGTGATAGCATACCATCCATTGTCTTATTCCTCCTCCCTTATTACCGATGTTACCCTTACTGCATATGATTCCTTGCTTGCGCCGGGCACCGCCTTAAATTTCTTTATATCCCCTACGTATACATCCAGCTCATCATCAACTTTGGAATCAAGTCGTATGATATCGCCTACCTGTATATTTACAAAATCATTGACTGTGATAACACTCTTTCCAAGAACCGCCTTAACAGGCACGTCCACTCTTCGAACCATCGATTCGATAAACTGCTCATAGTCCTCGTCATCCATCTTCTGCAGGCTTGAATACCAGAATTTGGTATTTAACCTGTCCATAACAGATTCCAGTGTGAAGAATGGCAGACACACATTCATCAGACCTTCTACATCACCGATCTTAACGTTCATGGTGACAAGTGCCACCATATCACTCGGTGAAATAATCTGTGCGAACTGCGGATTTGTCTCAATCCTTTCCAAATAAGGATTGACCTCCGCAACATTTTTCCATGGTTCCCTGAGAAGTTGCATACAGATGACCATGATTCTTTCAATGATGCTCATCTCGATTTCAGAGAAATCCCTTGCCTTCTCAAGTGCTTCGCCTCTGCCTCCAAGCATCCTGTCTATGATTGCATATCCCAGTCCACTTGTCAACTCCATTATGATGGAACCGGGCATCGGTGAAAAATTAACAACGGTAAGCAGTACCGGATTCGACAGAGCATTGGAAAACTCCGCAAAGGTTACTGTCTCTGAACTCGCCACGCTGACCTGCACATTTTTGCGCAGATATACAGGCAGGTTGGTTGATAACAGTCTTCCATAATGATCAAAGATCATGTTCAATGTTCTAAGATGTTCTTTCGAGAATTTTGCAGGTCTCGTAAAGTCATAATTCTTGACCTGACGTTCGTCCTTCTCCTGCATATCCTCTACGTCCAGCTCGCCAGAGCTTAAGGCTGCCAGCAAACTGTCAATTTCACTTTGAGATAATACCTCTCCCATGTAGTAAATCACCCCCTACACATAATCCTTATATATAATTCCCCTCATTCAACATTATGAATACAAGAAGTTATATGATACGCTATAGATAAAATCAGATCCGAACAGTTCCTGAACCCTTGCAAGGATTTCTGCCTTGATCTGGTCCGTATTGTTTTTTGCCTCATCCATCGTATAATTTGCCATAACTGCAAACACAACATCCTTGATCAGACCTTCTCTGTCTGCCATTGTCTCTGAATATGTCTTGTAATCTGCATGTGTCATATCCATTGATAAAGAAACGTTTCCTACAGCATAATGGCTCTTTCCATCCTCATCGTTCTTTAAAGGAATTGTAAGCTCTTCTGAAACGTTATATACTGCCGTATCTGCCATTGAAGGTGCCGTTTTTACCGACTCGCCCTGTGGAAGTCCGTCGATTTCAAGCCCTATGATCGTTGAAATATCAGCCACAAGCGCTGCTGTCTTTTTTGACGCACTTGAGACAGTGACCATCATGATCGCTGACAGCACAATATTTACAACAAGTAATGCCAGAATAATAATTGATAAAAGATTTCGTTTCATGTTAGTTTCCCCTTTCATTATCCCTGATTGCACCACTTAGTGAGTTAAATACTTTAATCTCTACTCTTCTGTTTTTGGCTCTGCCCTCAGGTGTTGTATTATCTGTAATCGGCATATATTCGCCTCTTCCCGAATGTTTCATCACACCAGGATCAATCGATGCATTATCCTTTAGATAGTCAAACACTGCAAGTGCCCTGTAACTGCTGAGCACATCATTGTTTTCATACCTTCCTCCATTCAAAGGAACCGAATCCGTATGTCCTTCGATTTCAATATCTGAATCAGCATATTTTGTCAGGAGCACACCGATTTTATTGAGCACCGGTACTGCATCTGTCTTGATATCCGCCTTTCCGGAGTCAAACAGGAATGCACCGTTTAATGTCAGCAGTACATAGTCTCCATTGAAGGAAACCTCAACCTTGTCAGACATCATACTCTCTGCAAATGCTTCTTCGAATTTTTCAGCAAGTTCTTCGGAGGCCTTCATTTTCTGCGCTTCAATCTCATCGGCCGCATCCTGAAGTGCCTGCGCTTCCTGTTCAGAAAGGCCTAACTTCTTTGCTGCATCCTTCACTTCCTCACTTGTGTCACCGCCGGCATTGGTCAGATCCTCCGGATTTTCAGCATCAGCTTCAGATGTCTTTCCGCTTGAATAAACATATTCATCCAGCATGTTCAGCTGGCTGACACCGTTGCTGATCAGGATGCCATCTCCTACCGCCTGTGCTCCGCCCTTAAAAATGCTGACCGTTGACTGAAAGGAATTGGCAATCTCCTCGAACTTCGCGGCATCGACCTCCGACATAGAGAACAGCAATACAAAGAAGCACATCAGCAATGTCATCATATCCGAGAACGTACTCATCCAGGGAGCAGGGGTTCCAGGTGGCAGCTTGAATTCTTCTTTCTTTTTTGCCATTAAGACTCACCGCCTTCTTGTGATGATACTCTATCCTTTGGTGCTAAGAATGATTTTAACTTTTCTTCGATAACACGCGGGTTTTCTCCTGCCTGTATAGAAAGGAGTCCCTCGATCATAATCGACTTTGCCTGTACCTCGACTGCGTCGTTCGCCTGCAGTTTGTTGGATGTAGGTGCGCAGATCCAGTTCGCAAGCATGGAACCATAGAACGTTGTGATCAACGCAACACCCATCTTCGGTCCGATTGATGACGGGTCTGACATGTTATAAAGCATACACACCAGACCTACCAGTGTACCAATCATACCCCATGCAGGACCCATGGCACCAAGTGTATCCCAAAACCCCGAGCGCAGCTTATGTCGTTCGGAAATACTATCCAAGTCGGTCTCAAGAATTCCTCTTACTAATTCAGGATCGGTACCATCAACAATCAGCATGATTCCTTTTTTCATAAATTCATCGTCAAGATTGCTTGCTGCTTCCTCCAGGGAAAGAAGTCCTTCTTTTCTTGCTACATTTGACAATTCAATAATTTTTGCAATCATTTCAGGGACATTTACGTTGATGGGCTTAAAAATCAGTCCAATACTGGTAATACCTCCAATAAAGTTTGGCAAACTTACCGAAGTCAACGTCGCACAGAATGCACCACCGAATGTGATCAGCGCTGATGGCGCATCCAGGAAGTATACAATACCCGCTACTCCCTCACTCGATATGATACCAAACAAAACGAGGATAAAACATATAATAATACCTAACAAAGACGCTATATCCACTTTTACACACCCCTTTTATTTTTTGAATGTAGCTATCGACATCTCGTAGCTACGTAGGAATACGCTGTCTTTCGTATTCACTCTATATATTATATAATACTGTAAGGTTACATAAATTGCAACAATTTTCTGAAAATTTTCTCGATTTTTATCAAAAAATAGCCCGCATTTACATTTGCGGGCTATTTTAGATACATTTATTGAGATTATCGTTTCAGATTAACAAGCTCCTCAAGGAGTGTATCTGATGTTGTAATGATTCGGCTGTTTGCCTGGAAGCCTCGCTGTGTCGTGATCATATCAGTAAACTGCTGTGAGAGGTCTACGTTTGACATTTCCAGTACGCCCGTTGTCATATAGCCTGTACCGCTCGCCTTGATATCGACACCAACACCGTTGAACTCACCAGAGTTTGCTGTCGCTGAGTAGAGATTATCTCCCTCATTCTGAAGTCCCATTGCGTTTGCAAAGGTCGCTACAGCAATCTGTGCGATGGACTTTGACATACCATTGCTGTAGTTTGCTGTGATCACGCCGTCTGTACCGATGGCAACACCTGTCAGTGTACCAACCTTACGTCCGTCATCCCTCAGACCCTCAATATTGGACTTACCGCCATTGTCGACGTTTGAGGTGTTGGACATGTCGAAGGTGACATTTTCGAAATTGCCCCCAAGTGCATCCTTAAGATTAATATCGAAAGTTGTTTTACCAGCTTCACCGACATATTCTAATTTACCATTATCAGTATTATACTTAATATTATATTGATATGTAGCAAACTTTGTTGGGACATCATCTTTTGATACCACTTCTTTTCCATCACTGTCTGTTATTCCCAATAGTGTTATCTTAAACTGTCCCGGCTGGTCACTACCGTCCTTAATCTCTGTTGTCTTATACTCCGATACTTTTTCAGGTGTTGTTAAATTCAACAAT
>JAFOYD010000205.1 GCA_017391545.1 Lachnospiraceae bacterium | reverse complement strand
GGCTTCAAATCCGTTAGGATATTTTTTGCAAACATTCTTTAATGATAAACTTGCCATTTTAAATTGCCTCCCAAAAAATTGATAAAGTTTTGTGTGTAATTTGTTGAAAGCTCTTCGCTCTCATTGGTTTTAACATGTACTTAGTATAAAATATATCAGTACAAAATGCTATGCCACAAATCAACAAAGATTTTTTCAACCTTATGTAAAAATTGCTCACCGCCCATGATTCCTTATGGAAATTATCATGTTTGATGAGCAACTTGCTTAACTTGTCCGCAGTATGATGTACAGGTTGCCTAAGTGTTAACCCGTATTTTTTCACTATTTATCGCCATTTTTGCTATTTTCTGACACTTCCACAAACCTTCCGTTGCGAAACACCTTATTCACGGTACTTTTTGGTCCATTTGTGGCATTTTGTTCTCTTTCGATCCGGTCGCTCTCAGCAAAAATGCCACTGTCGGCGTCCTCCTCAGGCTCTGCTTTCGTGGCCAGCACCGACTCGTATTTCGTGAACACCCGCAGTGTGAGAAAAGACTGTATATAGATTATGATGCCAAATCCCAGCAGAAAAATGACTGGAAATGCCTGTGGTACCATGAAGAATGCGATCACCGGTACAGCGTAGACTGCAACCAGCAGAAACGCAGTCGGCAGATGCGACAGCGCCATCAGGAACGCATTTTTGACGGTGTTTTTAATCGAATTGACAAAACGCGCCTGGAGTGGAAACAGGAACGACAGTCCCAACAGGAGCACAAAGGTCACCGCCATGACCGCAATCTTGATCCAGTCTGGAAATACGATTCCTGACTGATACATGATCCTGTAGTCGAGTCCCAGAAGTCCTGAGACGAGCAGTATGACGATCCACATGATGGTCGCCTGTTTGAAGTTCTCCTTAAATGCTTTCCAGAACCCTCTGACGATATAGGTCTCCTCGTTCTTCACCATCTTGAATCCCATGTAATATGCCGCCGAAAAGGATGCTCCGATCGTTACGATGGGGATGCTGAATATGATGAACAGAACATTGAGAATCATAATATCTGCCACCTTGCTCAGAAAATTCATTAACGGGCTGTCAAGTTTAAACATACTGTATTTTCCTCCTTATACAAGACTCTTATATACCTGCTTATAGTTGCGAAGGAGCTTCTGGTGCGTCACGAGTGCCGCATCTGCTCTCTGCGCTGCTTTCTCCATGATCTCGTCGTAATTTTTCAGAAATGTGTCTGCCACGATTGCCTCATATTTTCCGGAGATGATTCCTGCATTGAGATCTTCTATGATTTCTTCTTTGGTATGTGCCGGTCGGTAGGGCTTGGGTTCCATGGCATTGACCACCTGCTCTGAAATCTGCAGAATCGCCTCGGTCTTTCCCATACCGCTTGCCTTGAGTGCGTATGGGTATCCGCTGCCGTCAAAGCGTTCATGATGTGCCCGGGCAATCCTTATGATGTCCGATGAAAGCTTGTTTGCAAGCGTTTTTTCCATAATTTCCACATGTGTCTTGATGAGGTTCTTTTCCTCAACATTCAGGCTCCTGGGTGCCTTCAGCAGCTCGGATGGTATGGCGAGCATGCCCATGTCATGCAAAAGCGCTGCATAATACACCTCATTTTTATCCGTCTCGCTGAGCTTGAGCTTTCTGCCCAGTTCGCGGCATACATAGATGGTCGCCACGGTCTCTGAGACCATCTGCTCGTCCTTTAAGCCGGTGCAGTACATGAGCATTTTCAGATATTTTTCCTTCTCATCATCAGACAGCAGGATATACTCCATGCTCTCATTGAACTCTTTCTTGTAAGATCCGTCAGCAAGCTTTTCGAAGATGTGATCCTTTTCCTCTGTATCGTAGAGGAGCTGGCACACCTGCGGGTCAAATTTGGTGCCGGAGTACCTGTCAAAAAGCGTGACATCGAATTTGTCACCGAACGAGCGGTGCCAGATATCAGCCATCTCTGCGACCTTTAAAGTTTCGAGCTCAAACAGATATCTGTAATCCATATCTTTCGTCTTTGTATAATCGGTATGATGATAGAGAATCATTTTGGACTGCTCATCAAGCGGTGAGAGGTATTTGAGGAAAAGATATCCATATACCGCATGAGGAAGCGGATTTTTTGCCTCGAAGGTGAGCTGCTTGCGCACATCATCCGTCTTGTATGCACCCACATCGTGGAGCATCGCAAGCACCATCAGATCCGCAATCTCATATTTCTCGTAAGTGCCTCTTTCTTCCAGCATTTTTGACATAATGTAGCTCACCCGCATGCAATGATGCGCCATCGACTTATTCATCAGCCGCAATGTCTCATAGATCAAATTTACCATATTTCTGCTTGTGATATATTCTACTGCCATAACAAACCTCCGCAACTACAGCCGTCTGTTTCCCGGCTGCTGTCTTTTGTATTACACAAGATCACGCCGCATCGGCGTATATCTGATTCCGTCATTGACCTGTTCCACATCGGTATCCACGAACCCGACACGATGGTAAAAGCCTACGGCATAGGGAGCCGCATTGACTGTAATGTGGCGGTGCCCTTCTTCCTGAAGCACATAGGCACTCAGATATTCGATCAGGCGTCTGCCGATTCCAAGCTTATGATATTTCTCATCAACGAACAACAGCGATATATGCGTTTCATCTCTGAGACTGATCATTCCCACCATTTTGCCGTTATCATACGCGCCAAAAAGCTGGTATGCACCCATCACGAACATTCTGTGGAGCACGGAATCCGTGATGAAATCCTGAAAGCTCTCAATGCCCTCTGCTGTGTAATCATTGGCCTCATACCGCATAAAGGTACGCCATGCGAGCGCCATGGCATCATCCCACTCTTCACGATATGCCGGTCTTACCACGATTCTGACCGGCTTTAGCACATTTCCCCTGTATCTCTGCCCAAATTCCACTTTCAGACACCCCTTCCGCACAGACGGTTATAATATTATAGTATAGCATGTTTTTTTCTAATTGTATATACAATTTGTTGTTCATTAAAAAAAGCACAGACCTGCCAATTCTAAGGTCTGTGCCCCGATATGTCTACTCACATACAAGGAATTTCTCAAGTGCCTCAACTGCTTCATTCTCATCATTTCCGTCTGCAGCGATTGTCACATTCATTCCCTCTGAGGGATTAAATGCAATAATTCCCATGATGCTCTTTGCGTTAATGTGATACTTATCATACTCTAAAAGAATCTCACTTTTATATTGACTTGCTATCTGCACGATCTCTGCCAAAGGATGTTCATACTTTTTATCAATGTCTTTTACTATTACTTCTTTTCTTAACACACCGTATCCCTCCGTTAATCTATCTATCCCATAACTATCCTGCTATAGTTACTACAAACCAATCAATATTGTGCTTCTTTTCCCATAAAAAGTCAATGATTTTTACTGTTTTTTTTGTGTACAGGAAAAAAACCGTCTTTTTAACGAAAAATCACCACTTTTTTTTGTTTTTATCGTCGCACATTGCCCACATATAACCAATCCCGTAGACGGTCTTGATGTAGTTCTGTGCCGAAAGTTTTTCGCTGAGTGTCTGGACGAGCTTAGCCAGACTGGCTTCATCGATGGTAGTCTTAGATTCTGACCGCAGTCTGCAGCCTAGCGCCCTTCGCTTTAGCACACTTCCTTTATTTTCGAGCAGGATGCGCAAAAGGCTCTGTTCCAGATCGTCCAGCTCGACTTTTTGGTCTGCGACTCTGAATTCTCTCGCACCAAAATCAAATGCAAACTGATCAATCCTGATCGTCTTGTCTTTGTCTGTATCCTGCTTCGCAGCTGCGCTGTTCTGGACAAAGCGGCTTCCCTTTCCCCTTCTGCGAAACTGGGTGTTGATTTTTGCCTTCAGCACTGCTGTGCTAAATGGTTTTGTGATATATTCGGAGATTCCCTGCTCGATCAGCTCTATGTTATCCGGCTTTCTGTGGTTTGGCACAATCGCGATAATGATCGGGTCCACAGATTTGTAGATTCCCAGTCCAATCTCATAGATCAGGTCATATCCGTTTCCATCCTGAAGTTCTGTATCGATGATCACCATTTGATAGACTTCGTTCTCTAACAGGGCTGTTGCCGCCTCCATCGTTCCGCAGCTCATTGCAGATGTTTCGGCATCCGTCAGGGACATACTCAGCTTCTCTGCCAGCTTAAAGTCAGTCTCAACAATCAATATTCTATTCATCTCCAAAGCCCTTTCGTATATTTTCACTTTTCTTGAGAAAAGTATAAAACGTTTCCCGGGATTTATCAATCCGGTTTGTGACTTATTTTAGCCTTATTTTATAAAATCCCCGCCAGGACCACGCTCGCTATGATGCCGGAAATCGTGGACAGCATCGCTCCTGCAAGGGTCCACCTGGTCCTTGTGACCTTTGCTGTCATGAAATACACGGACATGGTATAAAATACGGTCTCTGTACTGGCAAGTGCAAGTGAGGTGGCAAGTCCTGCAAAGGAATCCGTACCGTATTCCTTAAAAATATCGAGCGCCAGGCCGGTGGCCGCCGATGCCGAGAAAAGCTTTACCACGAACAGGGAGATCAGTTCATTGGGAAAGCTGTCCGTAAACATTCCCAGGAATCTTCCTATGATGCCACATGCAAAATCCAGAAATCCGGATGCCCTGAGCACGCCCACTGAGATCATTAGGCCGATGAGCGTCGGCACGATTCCTGCCACTGTTTTCATGCCCTGTGCTGCCCCTTTGGTAAAGGAGGCGTAGATGTCTTTTTTCTGTGACAGACCCATCGCAACAATATAAAAAATCAGCGCAGGGATCAGCATGTTTGAGATCTGTGTCATGACAGGCCCCCAAAACCATTCTCTATATGATATATATTCCCCTGTTTTCATGATATGACTATCATTTGTGTGAATTTTGTTGCCAAAACGCCCACCAAAAAACTATTCAATTTGGTACCATATTCCTATACTTTTTGCTCTTGACAGGGATTATATTTTGTTATGTCAACGCGGTATATCCGCAAAAAAAGGTCTATAAGGAGTTGTTGTTATGATAAATTTTGCGCTCTGTTTTGAAGAGAATCAAGAATTGAATTTTATGAAGGATGTGATCATACAGTTCTTTCAGCAACGTGGAAACACTGTCGCAGTCCGATGCTATCACAGTGCCTATGAGCTCGAGCGGTGCATCAGCTGCAACTGTCCTGATATTCTATTTTATGATCTCGAAAGTGAAGATGGAAGGATGCGAAAAGCTGCCCTGGCTGCCAAGCGTTCCAATGCAGACATGATCTCCATCGTCACAAAGAGCCGTGACTATATTCCGCATATCGAAGATCAACGACTTGAGCCGATGTATACCATTCCGGACAGGAACCGCACTCATCTGCTGTCCTACGCATCGCTTGCCTATGAAATGGTACTTGATGACAGCGATGCCTTTTCCTACTATGTCAGACCGCAGTACGTCCATGTCCCGATCGAGGAAATCCGTTACTTTGCCTCTGAGGGAAGGCGCACGCACATTGTCTCTGACCAGTTCCGTGATACCTTTTATCAGAAGCTTGATGATGTCGAAAAGCTGCTCAGTCACAAAAACGGTGAGTTCCTGCGCATTCACAAATCCTATCTGGTCAATACCAGCTTTATCTGCAGCTACAGCCGCGACTTTGTGACGCTCATCACAGGCGAGCGGCTGCGCATCAGCAAATATCAATATTACAAAATTCTCAATGATCGTTTCCGCAATTCCGGTCTGAAACGTCTTCCGCAGTATGCTGTCTAATTGATCACTTCCTGAATCGGTACTGTATTCATTTCCACAAGTGTATTTCCAAAGCTGTCGGCGGTCAGATAGGCATTGTTCAGTCCACACCAGCCATTTCCTGCCTGGTTATCCATATTATAGATGGCGATGACCTGATGCTTTGCAGCGCTCTGTGGCAGAACGGCTGTGTTTGGGGATTTTTTCCCGGATGACTGTTTGTCTGATGTGGGCTTGCCAAGATAGGTGATGCCCTCTGGAAGCTTCGTCGCCATTACCACGGAGAAGTCCGCCGTCTGGGAAGCTTTCTCGAGAAACTCCATATATTCCTTGGATTCCAGTGGCGTGAGCTCATGCACAAGCGGTACTGCCGTACTCGAGAGACCTGTCGCATACAGTGCACCTGCCTGTTCGAGCATTGCCAGGGTCTCGACGTCAAAACCTGTGTTGACGTTGATCGGCACATAGCCATCGCTCTCCGCATACGCGACTGCGCGCACGTGCACATCCTGAAAGGTCAGATACATGGTATTGTATTCGGGCAACAGGGATTGAAACGTCATAACATACGGACTAAGATAACTTGTCATATCACAGCTTCGCATCACGAGCGATGCACATCCACTCACATCTTCCGAGGTCGGGTCATGCATATAGAGGCAGCTTCCTCCGCCAAGTGACACCAGCTCACAGCGTTCGAAGCTGATGGTCGATTTTCCTCTGGTTCCGATTCCTACGCAGTGATTGTTCTCTGAAACAATGCGGCAATCGACAAAGCTCATCTGCTTGCCATACAGGCAATTCTGGTCGACATGGACGGCATAACCCTTATAGTTT
>JAFOYD010000204.1 GCA_017391545.1 Lachnospiraceae bacterium | reverse complement strand
GGAAGGTTATATGCACAAGGATTATGTAGACGTCCTGACCCGGGAAAATGCGGAGCTTGGTTACGGCAAGATCAATGGTTCCTCCGTTAACATCCGTTCCGGTGCGGGCTACTTATTGTAGAGCTTTGTGATCGTATCAGCATACGACTTGTCAGCGTACTTGATATCCGGCAGTGCCTGAATATTTGCTGCAAACTCTGTGTAAATCTCATATGCTTTTGAGTAATCATCGCTGACAACGCTGTCCAGATCACTGATTGCATACTTCTCATCGTCAATTACCAGAATCGGCTTGCCGTCCTCCATCACAATGTAGTCAACAATTCCCTGCTTGTATGTGACCTCACCTGTACTCTCGCTCGTCACCTTCATGATAACTTCCTTGCCGATCAGCTCATTCGCGCGAAGCATGTCAACAGACTCTGCCATCTCGTTCATCTTCTCGACCTGTGTAAATGTAGCATACTGTGATACCCATTCTGTATTGTTCGTAGGCTCCAAAGGATCCTGATTCTGCATCTCTGCTACCAAAAGTGTCAGGAACATATCACTGTCTACCGTGCTGTTGTCTTTTCCCTTTTTTGTAAGCGAATCACCGGAGGTACTTTGTGTCTGCAATTTTCCGTCTTCTCCGACCGGTGCTATTAAGCTACCCATATTTCCACCTCTTTCCGTTCCAATATTATGCCAATAAATCCATTGTGTTTCCGTTTGCCACCATCATTTCCATGGCAATTCTAGTCGCATCATCTGCTCCATTCATTTCTTCCATCAGTTCTTCACCATTTTCAAATGTTTTCAGATGGATACTGTTTCTGCGTATTCCCTGAATTCGCTGTGCCTGCTGATCCTGTGATGTCTGCTGCTGTCCCTGATTATTTTTGTCAAGGTCTCTTTCCATCTGGTGGCTTGCAACTGATACCTCGATTGCCTCAACCCTGACACCCTGCTCCTCAAGCTTTGCCTGAAGCTGTGATGCCTGTGCCTCGATTGCCGCCTTTACAGTCTCATTCTGCGTCACAAATTCTGCTGTCACCACACCGCCTTTTGTGGTCAGCGATACATTCACTGTACCCAGACTTGCCGGGTGTAGCTGTAACTCCATCTCTGTAAGATTTTCATTTTTTACCAGTTTAACCATATCTGCAAGCTGTCTCATAATACGTTCCGTACTGGCAGATGTAAAGCTTTCTACATTTTCTCCTGTCGCATTCACTGCTTCCGTCAATTCATTTTGGAAGTTCTGAGCCATATTTTTATTCTGTTCGAAATCCTTCGGTGAATTCTCATTGCTTTCATCACGCCCCGGTTTCTGTTGATGGATGCGTGTGTCATTTTCTGCAGTTTCTTCTGCCAGATCATTTTCAGCTGTTGCATTTTCCAAAGAATCCTGTTTTGGCAAATTACTTTGTTCCTCCTGCTGATCATCCTCTACCATAACTGGTATCTGATCTGCAGTTTGATTTGTAGTCTCAGTTGCATTACCATTTGCCATCTCAGCAGAAATCATGCTCTCGTCCTGCACTGGCATATCAGAATTTTCAGCCATCGGCATTGTTTCATCCGGAACAACGTTTTTGTTTTCAAGCTCTGTAAGCTTTGTAAGCACCACATCAAGCTCATCCTGTGTCAGTCCGGCATTTTCAAGCAGTTCACCTGTCGTCGTCTCTATCATCTGTGTGATTTCCCGCAACGCTGTATACAGCTCTTCATTTGCCACAAGACTGATGGAAGAATCCTCACCTGACAAAGTTGTCACAAGCTGTGTCATATTTGCTGAATCCAGTAAATCAACCGGTTTCATGCCGATGCTTTCCATGCCGCTTAACAGTTCCTCATCCGAAACGCCAAGAATCTCCTTAATCTGTTCGATAATCTGTGACAGTGCATCTGCAATCTCCTCCACAGTCATCTCATCAATTTCCATATCATCGTCAGGCTTTCCATTCACCTCCGAAATCCGGTTATCCGCAGCTGGTTCTGCATCCGCCTGCTTCTGTACAGGCTTTTCATTCTCAGTTTTTGGCTCATTTGCTGCTTTCTGCTTACTGTCTGCCTGTACTACTGCGGTTTCAGACTGCCTGGGCTGTTCCTGCTTTTGCAGTGATTCATTCAGGATATTGCCAAAATCCTGATTTTTTGTTGTTTCGTTTTGACTGTTCGTCACTGTGTTTTCCACAGGATTCACTCCAAAGGCTACACTATTTACGGTCGTACCCGTCATTGTCATTCCTCCTCTCTTAAGTTTTCAAGGTACTGATTTATTAACTAAATAAATCAACTTACTGTATCTTATTTTCAGTTAATTTATAAGTTACATAAAGTATATCGGTAATTTTTATTAATAATTTAGCTATTTGGATTCATTATTTTAGTAATTCTTGCAGCTACTGCCGGATCCATCTCACCCATGATTGCGCCTCTTGTCGTTGCATTGATATTTCTCAGTATCTCTGCTGCCAGATCAAGATTGTCAGTCATGGATTCCAAAATGGCTGCTGCCTTTGCCGCATCCATATTACTAAAGGTCGATACATAATCTTTGACCTTGTTGCTGACAACTTCCTCCTGTACGACCTGTTTGTACAGTGCTTCTGCTGTTGTCGGATCCATCTCCTCATAGTATGCACGATACTCCTCAGCTCCCGGTCCGTTATCCGCATAGACAACTTCCTCGTAGAACTGTTCCTTTATTCTCTGAAACTCCATCTGATTTTTCTCAAAGGTCTGTAACCGCTGAACCTCCGCTTTCAACGCTTCAATCTGTTCTGCGTAGGTCGTATTTGTATTCTGTGCCTG
>JAFOYD010000203.1 GCA_017391545.1 Lachnospiraceae bacterium | reverse complement strand
GTGAAAGAGGCTTATCTGAAGGACGAGCTTTTTCTGGATGGCCAGTTTGAAGATTTGATTTTTTTCGGAGCCATCAATCCCAATGATTAAGGAGAACATGTGACAATGAGCAAAATAAGCTTTGTGATCCCCTGCTATAGAAGTGAAAAGACACTGGAAGGGGTAGTGACAGAAATAAGAGATACGATGCAGACAATGCAGGAATATGAATACGATGTTATTCTGGTAAATGACTGTTCCCCGGACAATACTTTTGAGGTGATTACAGGACTTTGCAAACAATATGACAATATTTCGGGGATTGACCTGGCAAAGAACTTTGGACAGCATGCCGCTTTGATGGCAGGACTACGCAAGTCCGAGGGAGACATCGTCGTCTGTCTTGACGATGACGGTCAGACCCCGGCAAATGAAGTAGGAAAGCTGCTCAAAGGACTTGAAAACGGGAGTGATGTCGTTTATGCAAGCTATGATAACAAGCAGCACAATGCGTTCCGAAACTTTGGAACGTGGATGAATGATATTATGACAAGGGCCATGCTCGGAAAACCAAAGGATCTGCATTTGACAAGCTATTTTGCGGCAAAGCGCTTCGTTGTGGACAGCATGCTGCAGTATGAGAACAGTTATCCATATATTATCGGTCTGGTACTTCGCGCGACCAGAAATATCACCAATGTACCTGTAAAACACAGAAGCCGCGAGGTGGGAACGTCAGGTTATACGATGAAAAAGCTGCTTGGCTTGTGGTTCAACGGCTTTACGGCATTTTCAATCCTGCCACTTCGGATTGCCACGGTAGCAGGAGCTATTTTTGCCGGAAGCGGTTTTGTATATGGAATTTATACAGTCATTAAAAAGTTTGTCAATCCCGCAGTACCCCTTGGATTCAGCTCGATGATGGCAGCAATCGTGTTTATCGGTGGGATGCTGATGATCATGCTTGGACTGATTGGGGAATATATTGGCAGAATTTACATTAGTATCAACAATTCGCCGCAGTATGTCATCCGCAGGGAAGTAGGAAACGGAAATGATGAGCGCACGAAATAGTTATTATTTGTATTCAAAATTAGATTGTGCTATACTGCTAGTACACTAGAAGCACATACGAAAGGACAGGTTATCAGATTGGATTTATTGAGACAGATCAGAGAAAATCACATAGTAAATTATATTCGTGAAGTAATAGCCTGCACCGTTACGGATAGTGAACAGGCAAGACGCCATGCAAAAAGGAGTGCGATCATTCAGATCGTTGTGGCGACACTTGCTTTTCTTATGATGGTTCAGGTATTTCCTGTGGGAACGGTACAGAACCATACGCTGTCAAAACAAAAGGCCGTGAAGAATTCCGCAGCTGCCGGGCTTACAGGGGATCCGTTTACATCGAAAGACAAGAAGCTGCAGACAGTATATTTTTCCAGAGAGCATCTTTATCAGATGAAGCTGTACCTGAATTGTACCGTCGATAAGAGCAGCAACAGTCCTGAGATGCTTCTGTTTCGGCTTTACAATGATGCTTTTTCCTGCATTTATGGGGAAGAAATTGACAGTCATAAAATTGAAAAAAAGGGTTACCTCACTGCCACACCTGACATGGATGTGGAGCCGGGGAAGGCATATTACTATGAAATTCTGGTGCCGGAGGAGAGCCATGCCGAATATCTGCTTCCGGTCGCAGACAGGGGAGCTTTAGCGCAGACAGAGAACAGTACCCTTTACATTGATGGAATTATCAATGATGAAGTCAGTCTGATTGCGGATTTTGATTATTCAAAGCCACTCAATATCATAGAGATCATTGTGTATGATCTGCTGATCCTGGTTGCGTTTGTCATCGTGTATATCGGTATCGTTATACTGGTTCAGCTCTATGATGACAGACTGTCGCAGTATTCTGGACAGATTGACACTTATGCACGAAATGGTATCGCGGTATTGGGAACGTTTACAGCAGTTATTCTGTTTGTATATTCCGTAATCTTGAATAAATTTGGCGGTGAGTTATGGGATCGTCTGTTTTATGGAGCAGGAATCCTTGTGGCACTGGCATGGCTGATCAGTGCGCTGCATTTTCAGAAAGTGGGATTCAGACCGAAAAAGCAGTCCCAAATGACGGCAGGCAGCAGGATCGGTCTGATCTGGAGAAATTATGTCCAGACAGTGAGTTTTGGTTTTCTGTTCTATGCCTTATGCCAGTATGTCAATGCAGACAGGAACTTCTATCATTATACCAATACGAGATGGATGCTGATTTTCCTGGCAATCGCATTTCTGATGAATTACAATGAGAAACAGTTTGTGAACAGGTTCAGTGCGATCTGGCTGGTACTTGGAGCGATAGGCTCAGCAATCTATTGCCACATGGCGGGAACAGAGGAGAATACACAGCTTTTGGCACGCCTTACCTGTGGCGTGGTCGTGGCATGGGGACTTTTGATATTGAATATAATCCTTGATTTGATCTGGTTCAGACCAATCAAATTTGTAAAGATCAGACAGAAGCTCACAAACAATAAACAGCAGCTTGTGTATGGCGGTTTGTGGGTTGCATTTTGTATCTGCATGTACGTGTACCGATTTGAAAAAGTGTGGGTATTTACAGCGACACTTCCTTTTCTCGCATTACTGTTCGTAAAAGGCACAGCGGGTTTTAAGAGCAGATTCTTAAAAAATTTCAGCAATGGAGTCCTTTTGAGCTTTGCGATGGTGACACTGTTTTGTTTTGCACACAGACCGTATCACTATTGGATGCTTTACCGATATGGCGGAATTTTTCACACCGTTGCATGTACCGGTATGTACCTTGCGGTTGTCTTTGGTACGATCGTTGCAAAGCTCTATGGAAAGCTCAAGGACAGGAAACATATGCTTGCGTACTGTTATGTGGAATATTTTGTGACAGCATGTGTGACGGGATTTATCCTGCTTACGATGTCCCGGACCGCATTCCTTACGACAGCGGTGACTGTTTTGGCAATTGTCATACTGACTGCGGTTACATACCACAAGGGCATGAAGCGGATTCTGGCAGAACTGGCGGTGCTTGTGGCAGTGTGTGCCATCAGCTTTCCGATGGTATTTACAGCAGTGAGAATGGTGCCTGCAGTTGTCAATGATCCGGTTCGCTATGACATTGAATTTCAGGACAAGAGCTTCATGATCTATGAAGGTGATCCGATCGATTCTGATAAATATATGACGGTCAGAAGATTTTTTTCTGCGCTTTTTGGAAGATTTCAGACACAGGAGTCAGAAGAACAGGCCGACAACGCAGAGCCTGCAGTGCAGGAGCTGGGAATGCTTGCCTATCATGGAACAAGTCTTGCCGGGATGGATGTGCGAACGGCAGACAGCGGCGTGGACGATACCGCTGGTGAACCTTCGGAGGAAGATTCCGATGATATTTCCAATGGAAGATTTGGCATTTTTAAGGACTATATCAAGGCAATCGGCATCAATGGGCATCCGAAGATGGGACCGATCGATCAAAAGGGCGAAGAATATATGCATGCCCACAATTCTTATTTGCAGGTAGCCTATAATTTTGGTATGATAGCAGGTAGTATCTTTCTTGTCCTGTGTGCACTGACGCTGTGGAGGGCGATGCGTCTGTATTTGCAGCAGGGCAGTAAATACAGCATTTTCCTGGTACCGTTCGCATTGGTCATTGTATTTGGATTTGTGAGTCTCACAGAGTGGGCTTTTCATCCTTGTATTCCGGCAGGCTTTAGCTTTCTGCTGATGCAGGTGCTTTTATTAAGGGAAGATTAGGGAGTGACATTATGAAAATGTTGAATCGTATCAATACACAGCTTTTACAGAGAAGAGTCGTACTTGTCATTATGGATATCATGACGGTATGTATCGCAAGCATTGCACCGCTGTGGATCCGTTTTGATTTGAATTATATCGATATTCCAGACGTGTATTTGAGTTCTGCATGGAATTTTATGATCATCAATGTGATTATGACGATCGTTGTATTTTATCTGTTCAGACTGTATCACAGCCTGTGGGCATTTGCGGGGACTGCGGAAGCACAGAACATTCTGGCGGCATGCTTTTTAAGTGCAGTGCTTAATTTTGCCGGAATGCGACTTTTGAATTACCCAATTCCCAGAAGCTATTATTTCATGTATGCGTTGGTGCTTACAGCAATCACTGCGCTGAGCAGATTTTCATACCGTATTATCCGCGGTATACGCCACAAGGCACAGAATAAGAAAAATGGTATCCGAGTGATGGTCATTGGAGCCGGAGATGCTGCGAACACGGTAATCAAGGAAATTGTCAACAGCAATTACAGCAGTATGACGCTCAAGTGTATTATTGATGATGACGAAAACAAGTGGGGCAGATATATCCAGGGTATTAAGATTGTCGGAGGACGAAACAGGATCGTTGAGTACGCTGCATTGTATGGCATTGATGAGATTATTATTGCCATACCGTCAGCCAACCGTGCCACGATGAAGGCACTGGTAGAAATCTGTAAGGAGACCAGCTGCAAGCTCCGTACCCTTCCGAGCATACTTCAGATGGTCAACGGAGAGGTGAACGTCAGCAAGCTCCGCGATGTGGATGTGGAGGACTTATTGGGACGTGATCCAATCAAGGTCGACCTGGATTCCATCCTGAACTATGTAAAGGGCAAGACGATCATGGTCACAGGCGGAGGCGGTTCCATCGGAAGCGAGCTGTGCCGTCAGATCGCAGGCCATCAGCCGGGAAGACTGATCATTGTCGATATCTATGAAAACAATGCCTATGAGATACAGCAGGAGTTAAAGTACAAATATCCGCATCTTGATCTGGTCGTGCTGATTGCTTCTGTGAGAAACACGAACCGCATCAACAGTATCATGAAGACCTACCATCCGGATATCATCTATCATGCGGCGGCACATAAGCATGTACCGCTTATGGAGGTCAGTCCCAACGAGGCAATCAAAAATAACGTATTTGGCACTTGGAAGACGGCGCAGGCAGCAGTACAGAACGGTGTTAAGAAATTTGTCCTGATCTCTACGGATAAGGCAGTAAACCCCACAAACATCATGGGCGCCAGCAAACGAATCTGTGAGATGATCATACAGACCTACAATCGCCACTATGAGACGGAGTTTGTGGCAGTTCGTTTTGGAAATGTGCTCGGAAGTAACGGAAGCGTGATTCCATTATTTAAAAAGCAGATTGCAGAGGGCGGTCCTGTGACGGTTACGCATCCGGATATTATCCGCTACTTTATGACGATACCGGAGGCAGTTTCCCTTGTCCTTCAGGCCGGTGTCTACGCAAAGGGCGGTGAAATCTTTGTCCTTGACATGGGCGAGCCTGTGCGAATCCTTGACCTTGCAAAGAATCTGATCCGTCTGTCAGGCTACAAGGTCGATGAGGATATCAAGATTGAGTTTACGGGATTAAGACCCGGTGAAAAGCTGTATGAGGAGCTTCTGATGAGTGAGGAAGGGCTGACAGATACAGAAAACAAGCTGATTCATATCGGAAAGCCGATCTAGTTTGACGAAGC